>CAZPTV010000096.1:0-6622 GCA_964589335.1 uncultured Bacteriovoracaceae bacterium | reverse complement strand
ATATTCTTAGGCTATTGGAACAAATACAAAAACAAAATATCGAAAATCTAACGATTGTTGTGGTTGACGACACATCTCCCGATGGAACCACTGAAATTGTAAAATCTATTTTACCGAAATATCCAAACTTATTATTAGTTCAAAGAGTTGGTGGTCGAGGAAGAGGTACTGCTGGAATTGTCGGGTTTGATTTTGCAGTAAAACTCAATGCAGATCAGATTGTAGAAATGGATTCTGATTTTTCACATCCACCAGAAGATCTTCCCAAACTATTTGAAGGTTTAAAACAAGCGGATATCGTTGTAGCGTCACGTCTAGCGCCGGGTGCGGTAGATGAACGGCCATTTTTAAGAAAATTTATAACATATCTTGCAAATATTTATGCCAGATTTTTTATGGACCATCATTCACATCGTTCTCATATTCGCGATTGGACAACGGGTTACAGAGCATATAGAAAAGTTGTTTTTGAAAGAGTTCCACCCCAAAATTTAATTTCACAAGGACCAAGCGTGGTTCAAGAAGTATTGTGGAGAGCGATGAATCAGGGTTCAACTGCAATTGAAATTCCGTTTCATATGATTAATAGAGCTCAAGGAAAATCTAGCTTTAACTCTAAAGTTGCTAAACAATCAATTTTTAGCATTATCGGTTATTGGATATTATTTCGCCCCGGAGATTCACAAGTACGATTCTATGAAAACGCCCCACAAGAATTTATAAAAGTTAGCGAGCGATTTTATCAAATACATCAAAAAAAAGTATAAGGTTGAAACTCCCAGTAAGAGTGGGTTGAATTAAAATATGAAAGAGTTAGCATTATTGCTTTTTTGCAATCTACTTTGGTCTTTTGTATATGTAATTGCTAAATCAGAATTTAAAATATTTCATCCGCTTGAGATTTCTTTTTTACGTAATTTTTTTGCACTCATACCGGCATTTATTTTTGTAATTTGGGGCGGTCAAAATTCCATTTTAACGAAGTGGATTAAAAACGGCGTTGAGAAGATCGATTTTAGATTTGTTTTAGCAGGATTCTGTTCTTTCTTTATGACACCCATTCTCGCAATGACGGGTCTAAGCATGAGTCGAGCGAGTGACAGCGCACTGATCGTAGGACTTGAACCTTTGGTTACAATCGCACTTGCAATGATCGTATTTAAGGAAAAATTAACGTTTCGATTTATTATTTCAATATTACTTTCTGTGGTTGGAGTTTTTTTGCTTTCAAATATATCCGTAGCGAAACTCTTAGCATTTCGCGATGAACACATGATTGGAAATTTTATTTATATTTTAGCAGTTTTTTTTGAATCGACTGTTTCAATCTTTGCAAAACCAGTTTTAGACCGTCGAGATCCAATTTTATTTCTAGCAATTTCAATTGCAACAGGCTGTTTTGGTTTATTCTTTTTTAATATTATTTTTGGTGATGCGAACCGGCTATCGGGATTGCAGCCCTTGCTAAATTCTGGACTTGTCTCGTGGCTCAAAATAGGATTTTTGGGTATTTTTTGTACCACATTTGCATTCTGGGTTTGGATTAAGTTACTTCCAAGAGTTCCACTATCACGGATGTCTTTAACTATTTACCTGCAACCGTTACTTGGAATGTTATGGGGGGCTATTTTTTTAAGAGAATCACTTACGGTGAGGTCAGGTATTTCAGCAGTCTTCATATTGTTGGGTATTGCGATTGGAACAAAAAAAGATTCTTTTGAAGAAAAAATATAATTAAATATTTAAGCAAGACATTTCAACTTCTTGTTCTTCGCCATTATTTTTAAGTAAAAACAGTATTGCTCCGTACTCATTCGTAACGTTATTTGAGAATGTTGTCTTATTTAATAAATCAATTTCAAGTGATAGGTGATTGATATTCACTAATTTTGTACCCGCAATAAATTCATTTGCACGGTTCTTATTGTTAAATCTTAAATCAATTTTAAGTGAAAAGTTTGCACCATATTTACTCACGACACTGGTAATGTCATTAAAGACTGCTTGTATTTTATTTGTCGCTGAGGGTGATTTGTTTGAAAGAATCAGTTGGTGAAATTCATTGTTTTCAGTTGAATTGCTAATGATGATTTCTAGCATGTTTTCTTTCGATGTACACACAAAGCTATTTGCCTGTGTCTGGGATGAAACCAACAAAATGAAAAATATGAAAAAAACTTTATAACCCCTCATTCGAACCCCTTTAATTCATTAACGTGCGAAAGATTTAAGTAAAATGACGTGACAAGTAAAATGAATAGTGTACAATGCGTCATGTATTTTACACATAGTGAAAGGTAGATTATGCAGAGTGTTAAAATTGAAGGTTTGCATTGGGAATTAACAGTACTTTCAAAAGCAATTTTATATGCAAATCTTTCAAATGCAGCTCAAAATATTGGAATAAGTCAGAGCCAACTATCTAGAATTATTGGAAAACTTGAAGAGGAGTTGAAAATCAAGTTATTGGATCGAACCGTGCCACGTAAGTCTGGCTGGCTTCCGATCGCTCTTCATATTGCAAAGGTTTATCAAAATGGGACACGTAGATTAGATGCTGAGCTTCGGTCAGCACTAGAGATGAGTGAGCCTAAACAATTACAAATTGGTACACTTGAGGGTTTTATTCCTCAAGCGACTGATCTTGTATCAAAGCTTTATCAAACCAGTTCAATACACACAATTCAGGTTGATATCTATGATCTACGAGAACTGGAGTCTCGTTTTACAAATGGAGAGCTGGATTTGATTATTACAATCAGGATGCCTGGAAAGAAAAAGTACACGTTTTCACATTCTCTTGGATTTCAGAATTTAAATTATATCTCAAAGCCATCTGCTATTTCTGATAAACTGACGATTTATAGTTCTTTTGAATATGCGATGAAAGGGGATGAGCACGAAAAGAAATTAAAAAATGTTGTCAGCAATTCTCTGGAATTTAGAAAATATTTCATTGATAAAGTAGGTGGAAGCGGATGGCTACCGAGTGATATTTTTCCGTCGAAAAAAGAATTATTACAAGACTCAAGCCATAAACCCGTTGCGGTTACGATATTGGGTTCAGAGTCTTTTTCTTCAGAGTTATGGAAAAAAGTTACTGTGGATCGTGCTTGAAATTAGAAATATTTACTCGCTGCTTGGATCATCGTATCCCAAAATAAATTGAACGCGACGATTTTTTTGAACGGATTCACCTTTGCCGTTTTTTGCAACTTTTCTTCGAGAACCAGCCCCGACCGGTATCAGCCTTCGTTCATCGAGACCTTGTTTTTGAACAAGATATTGCATTACCGCAAGGGCTCGTCCCATGGACAATTCCCAGTTATTAGAATATTTGCCGCCCTTGATGATATTTTCATCTGCATGTCCTTCGATCGTTAGATATCCTGAAAAACTACGCAATAATTGTCCTACAATATCTAAATTTTCTTTAGCTTCATTTGAAAGTTCAGCAGAACCTGGTCTAAATAAAATATTTTCAGGAAGAGAAAATTTCATTTTACTGTCAGAAATATCCATTCCATATATTTTTCCTTCGAGATGGTCTTCAAGCATGCGACTGATTGATTTTGTCTCTTGCATCAGAGGTTTTACGGGTGCGTTGTGCTGAACGAGGTCTTCAGAAAGTTGTCCTTCCATTCCTGACAGGATACTTTCGCCTTGTCCTTCACGATCCCCGAGTGGGAATGCCATATTTGATTTTGGATCCGCTCCAGATTTGAAAGGTGTGTTGGGCTGATTAAAGTAATGTGAAATTGCAGATTTCGTTTCTTCATCCGAACCCATAAGCCACATAACTAGAAAGAATGCCATCATCGCTGTTACGAAGTCGGCGTACGCAACTTTCCAAGCACCGCCATGGTGGCCATGCCCGCCTCCGCCTTTTTTCTTTTTGATGACTATCGTTTCGCCCTTGCCAGCCATTTAAGTTCCTATCGGTTATGAAGTTACGCTGCCTTTTTACCACTGCCAGATGTAGCTTGATCAACTTCAACGAATGTAGGTCTAACTTCAGGTGGAATCGTTCTGCGCGCAAACTCAACGCAAACTTTTGGTCCGCAATTTTTTGCAAAAGCAAGAAGTGCGGCTTTGATTACTTCGAGATATTTTCCTTCTGCACCAAGATTATTTGAAATACGTGCAGCAAGTGGCTGCATAAATCCGTAAGAAAGTAAAATTCCCAAGAATGTTCCAACGAGTGCGGCTGCGACAGAGTGACCGATAACTTCTTTACCTTGAGTCAGTTTACCCATTGTGATCACAACCCCGAGAACGGCTGCAACGATTCCCAGTCCAGGCATTGCATCTCCAAGTGTTTGAATGGTTGCAGGGCCTTTATGTTCTTCTTCGTGAGCAATTCGAATGTCTGCGTCCATTAAATCTTCTAAATCGTAAGGTGAGAGTGAACCAGATAATTGAACCTTAAGTGTGTCACATAAAAATTGAATTGCATGGTGGTTATGAAGAACTCCAGGATATTTTTTAAAAATTTCAGAATTCTCGGGAGCATCGACGTGTGCTTCAATTGAGAGTGGATTTGCTTTTGCTGTTTTTGTTAATTCAAAAAGAAGTCCCATCAATTCCATATAGTCGTTTTTAGATGGCGTATGTCCTTTGAGTACTCCGATACATTGAGCAATAACCATTTTAATTAATGGAATCGGGCTTGAAATAAGCATTGAACCTAATGCAGCTCCTCCGATAATCAGTAACTCAATGGGCTGAATGAGAACGCCAAGTTCGCCGCCCTCCATTAGGTATCCGCCGACTACGGCCCCTATAACAACCAGTGCACCAACTAGTGAAATCATGAGGTTCTCCCTTAATAAAAAAATTCCCGAGGAGGTTACTCCTCTAATGCCTTATCGTCAGTGTCGGCTATTTAAGTAATAGGGCAAAAATTTCCCTAGGCAATTTATTTTAAAATATTGATTTTATTGCTATTATTCACAGTCAGTATGAAACGGCTGCATGGATGCATCTTCACTCTATTAATATTAGTATTCTATTCGGTATTACTAAAACAAATCTTTACTTCAAATTATTTATACGCACAAAACTTTACGCCAATAAAGCGCGTGGTGCTATGTCCGTGGAATAAGCTAGACGAAGAAAATATTGCAAACATGACCATCAGTAAGAGCGTAGAGTTTGCACTCAATCACCTAGGTATATACGTTGAATATTTCGATTTGAGTTCCGAAAAATTACCTGTTCCGAATACAAAAGAATTTAAAGAAAAATACATTGGGTTGCTTACATATTTTACTAACGAAAATATTGAAGGCAGTGAAAAATGGATCGATTGGCTTGAACAGTACTCAAAAACAGAACTGCCTTGGGTCGCATTGGGAAAGTTGGGTTTTCTGGAGTCTGGGAATCCGAAGATACAAGCATTATTTGCAAAATTTAATGTAAATTTATTTGATTCTAATTTTTCCACACCAAATGCAAAGGCAATAATAAAATCAAATTGGTTAGAGTATGAAAGAAAGCTTCCAAATTATTATGAATCCATTCCAAATATTATTCCTCAGAGTAAAAACTTTGAAATTGGATTAAAGTTTAAACTTGGGTACAAGCACGAATCAGCCCCAGTCTTTGTTTCACAAAAGATGTCTTTGGCATATTCGAATTACGGTTTACTTATGGATGCAAACGCTATTCGCAAGCAATGGGTTGTGAATCCATTTATATTTTTTCAAAAGGCATTTGGTATTAAAAAACTCATGCCGATGCCAGACGTAAATATCTTAAATGGTAATCGCGTTGGGTTTATCCATATTGACGGAGATGGATTTCACTCAAAGTCACAAATTGAAATCAATACGAGTGCTGATGTACAAGTTGAAAAATATTGTGGTGAAATTCTAGAAACAAATATTTTTAAAAAATATTCTGAACTTCCGTTTGGGGTGTCGGTCATTGTAGCTGAAGTAAAGCAAGATGAAGAGGGGAATGAGCGAATAAATGAAAGTGCAAAGCGAATCCTGTCACTTCCTAATGTTGAGTTAGGAACGCATACCTATTACCACCCACTACACTGGGGCGAATTAGAAAAATTTGAATTAAGTTATAATAATAAAATCATTCTTCGAAAAGTAAATTTGGACCTGGAAAAAGAAATTAAAGGTTCTGTCTTATATTTGAATAATTTAATTCCGGAAAAAAAAATCAAAACAGTGCATTGGAGTGGTGACTGCGTTGTTGGTGAAAAAGCAGTAGCAATGAGTGAAGAAATGGGCATTCAGAATATAAATGGAGGAGATTCAATTTTCGATGAAAAACATCCGTCGATCTCATATTTATCTCCATTAGGCAGACCTTGGGGTAATTACTTTCAAGTTTACTCTGGAAATGCAAATGAAAATATCTATACATCGGGTTGGAAAGAAAATTTTTATAGTTATCGAGACGTCATTGATACTTTTACAAAAACAGAAAAACCAATCTTAAAGCCAGTAAATCCATATTTTCATTTTTACATAGGTGAGCGAGATGTGTCTTTGCGGGCATTGGTCGAAGTTTTAGAATGGTTTAAAAATGCAAAACTTGCTCGTGTTTTTCCGTCTGTGTACACAAAAAGTGTTCAGGCATGGAGAAAAGTACGGATTCGAGA
>CAZPTV010000095.1:0-6749 GCA_964589335.1 uncultured Bacteriovoracaceae bacterium | reverse complement strand
GGTTTGAAGCCAGTGTCTTGTCCGGTTTCAGCCTCTAGACGACTGTAAAGATCGCGGGTGTATTTTCGCATTTCTGTGGAAGTTTCAGATGTCGAACCAAACGTCACCATTAACCCTGCTGCATGCCAGGTCGTTCCAGATGTAATTTGATCTCTTTCAATCAAAACCACATCTTTCCAACCAGCGTGTGCTAGGTGATATGCCACGGAGCATCCAATAATTCCACCGCCTACAATGACGACTCGAGCGTGTTTTGGAAAATTTTCTTGAGACATAAATATTTCTCTCTTTAATGAGCACTTAAAGTGCTTTTTATATAAATTTGTGTTTTGCGAAATGTATGTCTTTTGCGGTTTTTTTGTCAACTCTTATGAGTTTTATAACGGTTTAATTATTTTGATTTTATATTTATGAAATAAGGATTTAAATTCAACTTCGGTTAATGAAATTCTTAGATTTAACCACTGACTTGATTCGCCAATCTTTATTATGATAACGATCTGCAATGAATCAGACTCAAAAATTGCCATTTTTATATAAGCTTTGTAAAAATTTTAGAGCGATTTGAGTACTAATTTAAAAATAGGAAAGCAGGAAAATATATGAACCACGATAATGCAAAAATACTAGAAAAAATATATTCTGATTTTTCAAAAGGGGATATTCCGGCAGTGCTGTCTGTTTGCGCAGACAATATTACTTTTCAAATTCCAGGTAAGGGGTTGCTCAATGGAAAGTATGATAAAAAAACAGTTGTCAGTGGTTTCATTACAAAATTAATGGAGTTGTCGAATGGAACCTTTAAAACCGAAGTTCATGACATTCTAGCAAGCGATCGACACGGAGTCATACTTGCAACTGATTCACTGACACGTTCTGGAAAAAAAATCGAATATCGAACGGTTCACGTTTGGCGATTTGAAAATGGTAAACCGGTGGCTTGGTACGAGTACCCGCGCGATCTTTATGCTTTTGATGATATTTGGAAATAATTTTAAAGAATCTCTTTTTTCAAAGAATCTATATAATCTGACATCACTTTTGCTCTTTTTTTAGCTTCATTTTTTCCAGATTCGGTTTGCATCATGTCGACAGTTTTGAATAGTTTTACATAAAAATGGTCGAGTGCATATTTTTTATCATCTAGAGTTCTAGTTTTAGCAAAGGGCTCGTCGGTGTTATAAAATGAAGAATTCATTTGTGCGGCGGTTGCAAAGAGTCTAGCAATACCAATTGCGCCAATCCCATCGAGTCGATCGGCATCTTGAATGACTTTAGCTTCAATTGTTTTAGCTTCGATACCCGCACTAAAACTATGAGCTTCAATTGCATGCGCAATTGCTGTAAAATATTTCTCCGGATATTGATTAGAGTTTAAAAATTTAATGGCTGCAGATGCAGACAGCTGAGAAGCAATTGGCCTACGCGAATCGCTTTTAGGAATGATAATAAAATCATGTAACCATGCGGCTGGGATAATGATTGCTGAATCTGCGTTTTCTTCTGATCCAATTTTTTTTGCGGTCTGAACTACGCGTTTAAAATGTGCAAGATCATGAGCAGGGTCTTCGCCGATAGTTATTTTTTTAATTTCACTCTCAAAAAGCGTCTCCCAAGAATGCATTTCCATATTTTCCTCACCTGACATTTTTTAGTTAAAAAATATCTATAATAACATATACTTATATTGATATTAAATAATAACGCATAGCAATAATTTTTGATGAAAGTCAATTAAAATCATGGTAAATCAATCGCTCATTCTTTCACTCACGAGAGGTTATTATGAAGTTTGTTACTATTCTAGGATTAATATTATTTGCCACTCAGCCCACATCTTTTGCGCAACAGAGTTCTTGTGATGAGTCTTATTCAAAAAGAGCTGAATCTTTTGATTATGCGGAACAAGCATATGAATGCTACCGAAATGAGTTTATGAGTGGCACGCAAGCTTCAAAATTAGATAGTTTAGAAGGTGCAGCGCTTTCTGCGGTTTGGATTGTAAATCGTACTAAAAACAGTGAAGAAAAAGCTAAATGGACTTTTAATGGACAAGTGATTTCTGAATTAATTTTAAAAATATTTCCAAATCATGGGGCAGGACAATATTGGAAAGCTGTTTTTTTAACATTTGATGCTAAAAATAAAGATGGCAATTCTATTTTACCTAAAAATATGCTCATGGCATTGCCTGCAATTAAACAAAATTTAATAGATGCTAAAAAATTAAATGAAAATGTACACGCCCATGGGCCCCATCGTGTTTATGGAATTATGCACATGCAAATGCCTACGATAGTAGGTGGTGATGATCAAATAGCATTACAAGATTTAAGATTAGCCTATGTAAAAGATCCTTTGTTTTCTGCAAATATTGTAGCCTATGCAAAAATATTAATTAAAACAAATGATACGATGAATGCAAAAAATCTTCTAACTGATTTTTTATCGAGTCCTGTAAATGATTTTGGAATCAATCGAATTGCAGATACGAATGAAGATCGAGTAGAAGCCCAAAACTTACTTAATAAAATTGTATCAAGATAATGATTAAAAATTCCGTTTTTCTTTATCTCTTCATGTTTGCTGGATTCTGCCAGGCAGCTCTGACTCCAAATTTAATGGGTGAGCAGGTCGGTACTTTGCCCAAAGGTCGCTTCATGGTCTCTTCGGGAGTGTTTTTAAGTTCAATGAATCAAAGATTTAACTCAAACGGAAAGCGTGAATTAATTTCAAATAATTTTAATCAAAAATTATCATGGAATGAAATTGGTAGTGCCGATCCTAGGCGATCAGAACAATTTAAGGGTTTGTTAGATTCTCAAAGCATCTCATCAGATTCAACTGCGGGCGCATTTGTGGGAGATTTTAATGGTGAAATTCAAGGTAATGTTCCGGTCATAGGACATGGTTTAACCGATGAGATCGGGTTATATGTTGCCTTACCAATCTTACGTTTTAGAGCACAATCCAATGTCGCATATCAAAAGTCAGACAACGCGCAAGGTTTTATTAATAAACTTGTCAGTATCGACCAAAAAGCAGCTGCAAACGAACTGGCAGCAGGTTTGAATGATGGCTTTAATGATGAACTTGAACGAGCAGGTTATAAATATGAGAAAACAGTAGATCGCACATTGCTAGGAGATTTGCGAATTGATTTAATGCATGTGAAAAAAAATCAAAACCCATTGCTTAGATTTGCGACGGTTACTACTCTACTCACGCCAACGGGAAAAACCGCTGACCCAACTGATTTATATGGATTTTCTAGTGGCGAAGGACGTGTTGGTGTTGGATTGCGTGAAGTTGCAGAATTAAATGTACTCCCTCAATTAGCGTTATTAGGTTCAGCAGGGATGACGTATAAATTTGTATCCAGTCGAAAAATGCGAGTGCCTCGTTTTGAAGGCGATAAATTATCTTCAGACATCGATTCATCGGTAAGTGTTCGACAGGGTCATGAATGGACTTCGATGTTGGTAACACGATATTTGATTTCAAGATCATTTATCGCAAGAGTAGGTTTGCAGCACCAAGGGAGATTAAAAGATAATTATTCAGGAAATAAATTTAATAATAGCAGATATTCAGCCCTTTCTCAGGGAACAAATGAACATCTTGAAAATACGTTTGTCTCTTTAGAAATGAATACAATCAAAGCGTTTTTAGACCGTGATTGGTTTATACCTGGATCTGTTTTAGCAGCATATAGCATTCCTTTGGCGGGTAAAAATAGTTTATCTGAGAAAATGGGTCTGGTTCAGGCTTCGGTCTTTTTTTAATTTATATGGGAAATTTTATGAAAAAATTTATTCATTTATTTATAATCGCAATCTTAAGCACCGGTTGTCTTACGCGAAAAATTGATAAAATAGAAATTAAAGCTGAACCCTTAGTATTATCAATTGCACCTGAACTTACGATAATTAAAGACATTCAAAAAACTACGGTTGATGAATTCATGGTCATTTTATTTCAATGTCCTATGCAATCTGAACAATGGTCTGAGCTTTTAAAAAAAACAAATCGCTTATCTGAGTTAAGACAAAATACACTTGGAATTGAAGACCCTCATTATTTTTCTAGACTAGAAGAAACGTCCAATCTTTTAATAGAACTTTATGATCGTTATTCAGCATTTTTAATGGATTGGTCTGCTAAAGAGAATTGTAAAATGAGTTCAGATTTAAATTCAAGAGCAATGCAGTGTGAACCTCAATATGATATTTTAGGAGAAAATCCGATGAACGGTGGTTTACCAGAAGTCATCTCATCGTTAGTCAGTAAGCCGAGTCATTTGCAAACAAGAGACAAGGCACCATTTATAGAGTTCAAGATGAAGTCTGTTGATTTACGATTTGGCCAATTTGAATTTAAAGTAAAATTAAGACTTGAAAAAACAAATGCTGATGGAAAAAAACTTTATAAAGGGGAAGTGATTATTGATGATGGTTTTGAAATCATAAAAGAAGGAAGAAAAATTCAATATTGCAATCAGGGTTATGCAGAATTGAATGTACATTGAAAATTGAACCGCATTTCTGGTCATTTTTTACCGATAAATGTCGAAATCATCTATAACGCTCTTCAGCTAGCTGATATCGCTTTTTGATACTCAGTTTTTGATTTGAGTATTTAGGCAGTAAAACACCATAGATTTTATTTCAAAAGCTAATTAGAATCATCATATGAAAAATAAATTCAAATTAATTTTGGCTTTACTCAGTTTAACAATATCGGCATCTCATGCAGCCGTGTCTCCGATAGGGATATCGTTAACCCCGCAGGCAGAGTTTCCGCCAAGAGACTTTAATGTCATGGGCGCTCGGTTAGGTGTTTTTTGGAGCGAGCATAAACATGTTTACGGTATTGATCTTGGAATTTTAGGAAACACAACAACACAGCAATTCGGTGGAATTGCTGTCAGCGGTTTATTTAATTTAAATAAAGGAAATTCAACGATCATTGGTTTGCAAGCAGCTGGTGGAACAAACGTCAATGTTAATAAAGCAAGAATTTACGGACTACAGCTCGCTGGTTTTTTAAATTCAAATCAAGCTGAGTCATTTGTTTTAGGCTTTCAAGTTGCAGGTATTGCGAATTATAGTCCTTTTACTAAAGTAGTTGGAATTCAAGTCGCACCTTACAATAAGGCTAAAGATGTATATGGATTTCAAATCGGAATTATTAACTACGCAGATACATTACATGGAATTCAAATCGGATTACTTAACTTTCATAAGCAGGGTATTTTTGCAGTTTCTCCCGGAATCAATATTGGTTTTTAAAAACTAAATGTGGATTTTAGCCCGATTTCTAGCGCTATTTGTTGGAATATTATACCGCCATATTAAATTAATGCTTCCTAAGCCTGCACTTGTTGAACAACAAGGGGTTTCGTACTTTCTTAAAATCAATCAAAATAGAGGCCAGTTTCAATCGATGACCATTGGCATTCCATTTGGACATCAAATTGCTTTTACAATGGCCAAAGAGCAAAAATGGGATATTTTTTTTAAAAATATTGGATTTAGTATTGAGTTTCAAACGGGCGATCCGGTTTTTGATCAAAAAATTTATATCGCTGCTGAACATCCACTATTTTGTAGATCTCTCGCGAATCAAGCTAAAATTCGAGAATTAATACTCGAACTATTTGATGCGGGATTTGATAAGTTATGGAGTGACGGGCGTTTTCTTTATTTACAATCTAAACAAAATCTAAGTTCAGGTCCTTGGATTTCAAAGGCAGGTAGTTTAGTAAATTTATTTCATCAATTCTTTAAAACAAATTTTATTTCATTCGGACGAGATCCATTTGCATATAGAGCAATCATTGTTGAGTCAATTGTATGGGGAATTGCCTCATACTCGGTTGTTTCATATTTTGAATCTTATGTTTATCGTGAAGACTTTCATTTAAATCATACAGCATTATTAAAGTATGGCTTGTCTTTTTCTATCGGTGTTCTCGTTTTGCTAATGTTTTTTATAATTCTATTTTTAAAACGAACATCGCGAAGTCACATTATTCTAGTAGAATGTTTAGTGCTTCTTGTTTTTTCACTTCCAATTGCAGGAATGCAATTAGCATCCGATGTAAATCGTGGTTTTGACCGTTCAGAATCAGAAATTTCAGAAGTTAAGATTATAAATTTAACTAGAAAACAACACCGACGAAGACGGTCTTCATATTATACGTATCACATGAAAGTGAATAAAGTTTCGGGGCCAGTTGAGTTTCCTGAGGATATAAAAGTATCCCTAGATATTTATCAGCAGCTGCGTGAAGAAACCCAAATTAAAATTGAAACAGGTAAGGGTTATTTAAACGTACCTTGGTATCGTAAAATTGCAGATATCGATTGTTCCGAGTATTGATTACGCACGGCAATATCATTTGCCTAGACTTATGAATTTATGCTAAGTCCTAATTAAATCGTTTTATAATTAGGAGAAATGAATGAATCAATTATCCAATCGTTATATTCTTTTTCGTCGTTGGATTGGGGTCGCAATTATTTCACTCGCTTTTAGTGGAATTCTTTCATTAGTCGTTGGAGGTGCTCGAATGCCTTCAATTGCTAAATTAATTCAAGACACCTCATTCCCAAGACGCGGATTAATTGTACATGTAGATATTGGTGTCTTGATTTGGTTTGGTTCTATCTCTGTTGCTATTTTTCATCTATTACATGCACTTCAACATAGAAAAGCACCTCTATTCGCAAGATACGGACATCTTT
>CAZPTV010000094.1:0-6765 GCA_964589335.1 uncultured Bacteriovoracaceae bacterium | reverse complement strand
AAAGGACACTTGGGTCGCAAATCATTTATTTTTTGGAACATCTGTTGTTGGTGTATGGACTTATAATTACGCATCTACTGCAGATGATCGAAATCCAAAAGCTGCATTTTCTGAGACATATATTTTTGACCCGATTGGAAATGTTAGAATTGAATTAAAAGATCTACATAAAACAGGAATTAGTTGTATCGGATATGGAGTTTACAAAGTCATCGATAATGATGTCGCAATATTTATGCAAGCATCGTCCTCTTCGATGTGCGGATTTAATCCACAAATCAATTTAAACGAAGTTGAAGTAACTCCTAATTATTTAAAATATCATGATGTTCAGAATGATAATGACATGATGTATTTTGCTGAAAGAAAATTTACTACAGGTGCTCCTTACGGTCTGTGGGACTTTCATGGTGTTGGTGCAGACGAAAAGGGTGATGGTGGAATAGATTGGATCTTATTTGATAGTAAAGGATATTTTCTACTTCAAACACGTTTCAGCGGAAAGATGTATTTATTATTAGGCTATTATACAATGAATCCGAAAGCAGGAGTAGAAGGTGGAATTTCATTAACGTTCTTTTCAGAAGACCCTACCCAAACATCAGGTGAGCCACTCATCTTTGACCAATTGGTAACAAATAACATGCAATTAGAATTACTTTTTAGTGATGGTCAGGGTGGTGTAGGTAGTTATCTTGGCGATAAGCTATAGCTTAAGGATTTTCTTTCCAGCTAGAAACTTTACCATCTTCAAATTCAATAACTAATTTAGGTTTTGAATAGATCATTGGATAAGGCTGCTTGTGCGCTCCAGCCCCAGGAGTTGGATACTCATAGGCCCCGCTAAATCCAGTCGGAGCTGAACCTTTCGGTGCAACGACATCGGGTTTACCAAAATATTTCCATGTCGTTATGAATTTTCCACCCTTATTATTTTTAATTACTTCCCCAGGCTTTCCTTTCGACATATAGACTTGATCTTCAGAAAATCCCTTACTGATTTCACCTGATTGAATTTGTCCTTGTACTTCTTGTGGGGCTGCTATGAATTCCTTTTCTTTCTCTTTAATTCGAGATTGCGGTGTCGAAGCGCAAGAATAAAATATGATACAAGTTAAAATGATGAGGGGTGTCTTTTTATAATTAAACATAATCTAATTAATTAAAAAATTATTCTAATTATGTATATTAAAAAATAAATTTTGCCTTTTAAGAAAAAATAGAGATCATTCTCTTAATTAGATATCCACATTTGCTAGGAGGCAAATCGAAATGCTTAAATTGATTTTAGCAGTTATTTTAACTTTAGGATTTAGTTCAAACTCACAGGCTGTCAATATTGCAATCATTGATTCTGGTACTGATTTTAAACACATTGATCTTCAAGAAAAAACTTGGGTCAATGTTGATGATGAAATCGATGGATCAGATAATGATTCAAATGGAAAAATTGATGACCGCTATGGATGGAATTTTGCTGAAGATAATAATAAAGTAATTGATTATTCTTATCTTGGTACATTTTCACAAGATCCATATAAGTATTTCGAAATCCAGTTGAAGCAATTCAAAGGTACAATCAATGATGATGAACGTGCTTGGATTCAACAAAAAAGACAAGACATGAACTTCATTAAAGAAATGCAAAAATTTGGAAATTTTGTTCACGGAACACATGTTGCTGGAATTTCTGCAAGAAACTCACAAGAAGCTAAAATTATAGGTTTAAAAATTATTCCAACAGAAGTGAAACTTCCAGGTGATGAAGAAGAAAAGATTATGTCAGTAATGCAACAAGAACCTGTAAAGGGAGCAGGGGATGGAGAAATCAGCCCTGTTGTTGATTTATTACTTAAAAAAGGGCTCGATGCTTTAGCTGCAAATCAAGGTAAAACTTTAGACCAAGTTGGACTTTATGCATGGGATAAGAAAGCAAAAGTAGCTAATGGATCATTTGGAACAAGCTCTGATGCTGTTAAACCACTAATTGCTCAAATTTTAACTTCAATTCTTAAGCGTGAGCCAACCGAAGAAGAAGTACTTGTATATACAAAATATTTCATTAATTCGATTGTTACAAATGGAAGACAATTTACTGTAACTGCAAATGATACGTTTTTCGTATTCGCTGCAGGTAATGATGGAAAGAACAATGATGAACTTCCAGTGTTTCCGGCAAATGTTAAACGTAAAAATACGATAGCGGTTGCTGCTACATTTGGTGTTTCTAAACTTGCATCTTTTTCTAACTATGGGACAGAAATGGTAGAAGTTGCAGCTCCAGGTGTTGGTATTTTAAGTTCTATTCCTGGTAATGAACATTTACGAGTATCTGGAACATCTCAAGCTGCGCCATTTGTGACAAATGTGGTTGGTCGTATGATGGATGTAAATCCAAATATGACTTTCATCCAAATTAAGAAAATTCTTATGGATACAGTTGATTTCAAAGAATTTCTTAAAGATAAAGTTACATCAGGTGGAATTGTTAATGCAGATCGCGCTGTATTAGCTGCTGAATTATTATTAACAAAATCGATTACGGACGCAGTCTATTTTGCTCGCCAACAAATCGGTGATGTAAAAGAAAAAGATGTTGCACCACTTGATGAATTTGGTAATGAAATTGACGACCGTGCATTGTTGATAGATATGCCTCAGTTGTTTAGATAATTTACTCAAATAGTAAGTATTTATTTCAAAAGTTTACATAATTAAAACCCACATTAATAATGTGGGTTTTGTTATTTAATAAATAAGTATTAATACATATCAAAGATCATCATTATAAAAATTATAATTGAAGCAATTGAAAATATGGTAACGGCTCCTGCAGCACAGTCTTTTGCTATTTTTATTTTTGGATCATCCTCAGGTTGAATTTTATCGCAAAGACTTTCTAAAGCCGTGTTAAATAATTCTGATGCGAGAACTCCAGCACAAGTTAAAAAATATAATCCAAACCAATGCCATTTTGGCCTTAAAAGGATCATTATAAAAAGACTGATGAAAAATATTTTTATTTGAGTTCTAAAGCTTGATTCAGTTCGGTAAGCAGATTTAATTCCGTCGATTGCAAAGAGTGCTCTATATACAAATGAAAGATTTTTCATAATTAAAAGCTAACAATAAATTACTAAAGAATAAAATGATCAATTTTTACATTTCTGATAAGATATATTATGTAAACTATTATAAGACTCACTGGTCTCTGTTATAGTCTGCCTTTAAAGTTCCATATCTTAATAAAATTTGATCCATTTAATTTTTTTCCAAATAGGAAAAATACAAATAAAAGAATAATCCCCAATAAAGTCATAATTATTACAAAAGGAATTGCAACGACTGCTAATAAGATTTTTGTTACAATTCCAGGAGAATAGATTTTAAATTGATTTAATTTAAAAGTTCTATACTCGCTATATTGAGTATTCATGGCTTCGTTTTGAGTATTATTTTGATTAATAATTGAACCATCTTTATCAATCACAATACCTTCAATTGTCTTTTTAACCATTGCAATATCGTATTACTAAATTTCATACAGTAAAGAATTTAAAAGCTAGCAATAACCAGTGCTTAGTTTAAAATTTCAAATATAGCTAAAGAAATGGAAAAAAATGCCGATAATGTTTTGAAGACTAGCAACTATTGTATGCCTTTTCGCATACAATAATAGAGAGATAGAAGGAGCTCGACGACTATGGGAGACGACAATAAAAAGAAAGTTAAATTAGAATATGAAGGTAAATCTTGGGAATTTCCAGTTACAGAAGGAACTGAACAGGAAAAAGCTTTTGATATTGGTAAACTAAGAGATCAAACTGGATTAGTTACTGCAGATAACGGTTACGCAAATACATCTGCATGCACAAGTGCAATTACTTTTTTAGATGGCGATAAAGGAATTTTAAGATATCGAGGAATTCCTATTGAACAACTTGCAGAAAAATCTAATTTCTTAGAAGTTTGTTATCTGCTTATTTATGGTTATTTACCAACTAAAGATGAATTTGATCAATTCAAATTTAATATTCATCACCATACCCTACTTCGCGAAGATATGAGAAAATTCTATGCAGGATTTCCTCCAAACGCACATCCTATGGCAGTTTTGAGTGCTGTTGTTTGCGCAATGTCGACTTTTTATCAGGATTCATTAGATCCACATGATCCAAAACAAGTCGAACAAAGTATAATTCGATTGATAGCTAAACTTCCGACGATTGCAGCTTATTCTTACAAGCATTCGATTGGACAACCCAAAATGTATCCAAAGAATGATTTAGATTATTGTGAAAATTTTCTTCATATGATGTTTGCGACACCATGTGAAGATTATAAAGTTCCAAAAGAATGGACCGAAGCATTGAACTTACTACTCATACTACATGCTGATCACGAACAAAACTGTTCAACATCGACTGTAAGAATGGTTGGAAGTTCAAACGCTAATTTATACGCATCGATCTCTGCTGGAATTTGTGCTTTATGGGGACCATTACATGGTGGAGCAAATCAAGCAGTAATGGAAATGCTTGAGCAAATTCACAAAGACGGTGGTGATGTAAATAAATTCGTTGCCCTAGCAAAAGATAAAAATTCTGAATTTCGTTTAATGGGATTTGGTCACCGAGTTTATAAAAACTTTGATCCACGTGCTGCGATTATTAAAAAAGCATGTGATCGGGTTCTTAAAAATCTTGGAGTTCAAAATCCTCTTCTTGATATTGCGAAACGTCTAGAAGAAGCGGCGTTAAAGGATCCATATTTTATTGATCGTAAATTATATCCAAACGTCGATTTTTATAGTGGAATTATTTATAGTGCACTCAACATTCCAGTAAATATGTTTACTGTTTTATTTGCACTCGGCCGCTTACCTGGTTGGATCGCTCAATGGAAAGAAATGCATGAGCAAGGTACCACCAAAATCGGACGTCCAAGACAAATTTACACGGGTCAAACGAAGACCGACTATGTCCCACTTCAACAAAGGGGGTCGGGGTTTCGTCGCAAAGCCGCGTAAATAGTATTATAAATTTTTATAAAGCGCAGGTTCAATTGCCTGCGCTTTATGAGGTATTATGAAGGCAGTACTCACCTTTACATTATTCATGTTCTTGATGATTGCAAATGCATCCGCACAATCAAATTCACGTTCTTTGAATTTAGGTTTTTTTCAACTACGGAAAATATACAGAAATCTAAATGTTCAAGAAGTTAAATTAAAGCAATCCTATAAAGTTAGTGATTATAATTTAAAAACAAAATCTTTAGGCGGCCTTACCTGTGTAAAACACACTCCTCATATTATCGATCGGTTAGCTTCAGAAGGTCGAGTATACTATACTTGTGAAATCACAGAACCACTTGATGCTAAATTGATTTATGATGCAATCAAACTCAAAGAAACCGTCATTGTTACACCTGATGGTAAAGAATCACGAAAGACATTTACAATGAAAAATTGGTGTTCAAAAGTAGAAAAAAGTACTCCAGAGTATAGTTGTCATTTCAATGAGTAATTATAATAATTTCTTGAAATATTTAGGAATGTGAAAATCTGGTTGATCTTGCTTAGGTAAAAATAAACTCCAGTACTCTCTGTTCGTTTTATCACCCAAACAGGCAAATGCATTTCCGTATATTTCATCGCCTGATTTAAAACCAAGTGACTCTAATGGTAATGTCAATTCTGCAGTCCAACCGAATTTTGTGGTCTCTGCTTTGTGATTAAATCCAGATTTAAAGTTCCGATTAACTTTTATTCTAGGTTCAATAATTTCTAATTCAAAATACTGGTTTATTGGGCTTACATTGAATTCAAAATATGGAACTGAGTTGTTCTTTGCAATAAATACTTCGACAACGTCATATTCCCATAAACCCCATGTTGAGCGATCATCTTTAAATTCTGTATTTACATATATTTTCTGTGTCGTATGAACTTCAAACTGAATGTTGAGTTGATTGCCTTGTAAAATAAAATTTACTGAGATTGAATTATTGCTATTTATGAATTTATCGCTGTAGATTAAGTTTAATTTCATAATATAGGTAATACCATACTTGCTAACCATTGACGTTCTAATGTTTAGGCAATAACATGTTTAAATGGCCTGTATAATTTGTGGCGTTGAAAAAATAATTAAAAAATGTGACCTCTGTCATGAAGAGGTTTGTAAGAAGCATATTGAAAAATTAGACGGCAGTGAGTATCCTTTTGGATCAAAGAAAAATCAGAATATCTTTTCTAAAGTAAATTTTTGTTCTGAATGTTTTGACACTCAAGTTAAACCAGAACTTGATGAATATGAGGCAACTCTTGAAAAAGCAAAACAAGTTGCAATTTGGTCAGATAAATTTAAGGGAAGAGTTAAAACGAATAAGAAATCATTGGATAAGATAGTCCTTAAAGACTTTAAAGATAAAAAAATATTAACTCTTGCTATGGGGTTCATTGCAGCAGAACAAGGATTTAATGGAATTATTGAGTTTGAAGTCAGTAGTCGAAAAATTAGAGAAAATGAATATCAAAGTACACGTTATGATGGATCAGGAAGGCCGGTTGATGTCGATGCAGAATGGCTTGAAAGAAGTGAATTTTATTCCTGGTAGACTCTGTTTCTAACGAAGAAGATGAAATTCATGTTTTAGTAATTTTTTATTTTCATAGAAAAATGTTCCAACAAAACGCTCTTCATTAATTACGTGAGGTAAAAATATTTTATCCCCTTCCCACAATGGACGATCTAAGATTTG
>CAZPTV010000093.1:0-6816 GCA_964589335.1 uncultured Bacteriovoracaceae bacterium | reverse complement strand
CACCTCGCAAACCAGACCTAGATAGTCGAATTACATTTGATAGTTGTTGGATTGCATGGTCTTGGCCAAAAATAAGTTGTTTTAAATCACGTTCAATACTTTTTAGTTTTGATTTTTGATCATGAGTTACAGATCTTGCTGGAATTCGTGCTATTTGTGCGACAATTTCTTCGATTTCCTTAGATGTAATTTCTTTTTTTCCCGCAAGACGAGCTTTAGCTCCAGCTTCGTCAACCACGTCGATTGCTTTATCTGGTAAAAACCTTTCATTGATATGTTTAACGCTTAATTCTACTGCTGCACGAATTGCTTCATCAGTGAATTTTGCTTCATGGTGCTCTTCTAGTTTAGGCTGAAGTCCATGAAGGATTTTAATGGTCTCTTCAGAACTTGGTTCTGCCACATCAATTTTTTGAAAACGTCGTGATAGAGCATGGTCTTTTTCAAAAACATTTCTGTATTCAGTATAAGTAGTAGATCCGATGACTTGTATTTCCCCACGAGCAAGGAGTGGTTTTAATAAATTTGCAGCATCTAAAGATGAACCACTAACAGAGCCTGCTCCGATAATGGTGTGAATTTCATCAATAAAAAGTACAACCATTTTTCCCTTTTCGCGTCTTTTTTGTAATGATTTAATTACTTTTTTAAGTCTTTGCTCAAAATCACCTCTAAATTTTGCTCCTGCTAAAAGGGCTCCCATATCTAACGAATAAATTTCAGAATCTTTTAATAAGTCTGGAATATCGTTTGCAACAACCTTGAGCGCTAAGCCCTCTACAATAGCTGTTTTTCCAACTCCGGCTTCTCCAACAAGGATTGGATTATTTTTTCTTCTTCTACATAGGATTTGAATTATTCTTTCTAATTCTTTTTCTCTACCGACGAGTGGATCAAGTTTTCCATTTTTTGCATATTCGTGGAGAGGAACGGCAAACTCATGAAAAGTTTCTTTTTCCCGAGAGTTTGATTTTGAAGGTTTGTCATCATCTTCGTCTTCGTTTTCATTTAATGGATTTGAAATATTATCTGTTAATTCTTTTCCGTGACTTAAATATTCTGTGATTTTTAATTTAGTTACTCCATTTTTTTCAAGCGTATGTAGCGCAATCGAATCTTTTGCTTGAAATAATGCTACAAAGAAATCATGTGGTTCAACTTCTTCTTTCATGGCTGATTGAATGTGGAAGATTGCTCTTTGAACGAGTCTTTGCAAACCGAGTGTTGCAGCAGGGGGCTCAGTCATTTCATCTTCTGTTTGACTTGACTTATCAGTTATTTTTCTAGCTTTTGGAACTTCATGATCTAAATAATTCTCAATCTCCGTTCGGATATTTTCGTAATTTGCACCAACGGCAATTAACATGTCCCAAATAAGATTTTCTTCAAGGAGTGAATAGAGTAGATGCTCGACGGTAACATATTCATGAACGCGACGAATCGCATGTAATCCTGCGCGGTTCAGTACTTCTTCAGCTTTTTTCCCTAACATTCTACACCTCCACTCACACTAAGATGATAGTTAATGAGTTCATGTCAAGCCGGCTCAGCTGTAGCTAATAATGGGTGTCCATTTGCTCTTGCGTATTCAATGACTTGCTGCGCTTTCGTTTCAGCAATATCTCTGGAGTATATTCCAGCAACTCCTTTGCCTTGAACATGAACTTCTAACATAATTCGTGTTGCTTCATCTAAGTTCTTTTGAAAAAACTTGGAAAGAATTTCAATGACAAATTCCATTGTTGTATAGTCATCGTTATGGAGCAAAACAACCCATTTAGGTGGGGATTGAAGTTTTGTTTTTTCAGCAATAGCAATTTCGCTGTCAGATTCAGTTGAGTCGTTTGAATGATTGAACTGATGCGAACACCAAGCCATGAATTATATTTGTCTTAGCATTTTTTTTACTTCATCAATGTGATCGGTTTCTGTTCTTACAAAATCACGAGCCATTTCTTCGAGAGCAATATCATCGCCAGATAATTTAACGAGTTGTTTATAAAGATTGAGCGTTTCTTCTTCGTGACGTAAAGATTCTTTTAAAATTTGATCTACAGCATGAATATTTGTTTCTTCAACTAAGCCAGTTATAACAGGAGGATGACCTCCGAGTGAGGTAATTTTTTCACCTATAATTGTACTGTGACTCATGCTTTCAGTTGCTTGATCGCGAAACCACTTTTGAATAGGAATTCTATGATATCCCATAATCATGAATGAATAATGTAAATAACGAACAATACCAGCCATTTCAGCTTGGAAAATTTTATTCAGACACTCCAAAGCAGGTTTATTGGGTTCCATGATAAATAATTTCCTTTCAAAAAGTGTTAGTAATTAAGAATATTTGAAGTGTATGAATTAAATGATAATCTGTAAATACCAATAGGTATAACAGAAATGGATATCCATGTCGCAACCAACAGCACCATCACAAAAATTTGATGTAAATTTCTTAAACCCTTTCATTACAAGTACACTCAAGGTTTTAAAAATACAGTGTCAAGTCGACGCAAAGCCAGGTTCAATTCGATTTAAAAAAGACGGTGAAAAAAGTATTTCAGATATTGCAGGCGTCATTGGTTTAACGAGTACTGTCTTTTCGGGGTCTATTGCAGTTTGCTATCCTAAAGATACATTTTTAAAAATTATGGGCGGTATGTTGACGGAAACATTCACTGAAATTACTAAAGATCTTGAAGATGGAGCAGGGGAACTCATAAATATTATTTTTGGACAAGCGAAGATTATTTTAAATGAAAAAGGTTATGCAATAGAAAAGGCAATTCCATCTATCATTAAAGGTAGTGCGATTGAAATCAGACATTTGACTCCAAGTCCAACAATCATTATTCCATTTGAAAGTAATGTTGGAAGCTTTTCTATGGAAATTGGCTTAGAGCCAAAATCTGCTTAATTTTAATGTCTTTAAAGAGTAGTGGAATTTTACTTGCAAACCTTGGAACACCAGACGATTCTTCGCCAGAATCAGTCGCACGATATTTAAAAGAATTCTTAATGGATCCAGATGTCATTAATATTCCCAATCCATTTCGGTGGATTTTAGTGAATGGGTTCATTGTTCCTAAAAGAAAATTTACATCAGCTCATTCATATCAACAAATATGGCTTTCTGAAGGTTCGCCGTTGGCGGTTCATACCTTTGCTTTGCAAAAAAAACTGCAAGCACTTTTTCCTGAAATTCCAGTTGAAGTTGGAATGCGATACGGTAAGCCGTCTTTAGAAAAATCGATTGAAATATTTAAAAATAAAAAAGTTAAAAAATTATTAGTATATCCAATGTTTCCTCAATATGCAGAAGCAACGACAGAAACATTAAGAAAAAAACTAAATGAATTTACTTCAGATTTAGAGATAATATTTATTGAAGATTATTATAAAGAAGATTTTTTTATTCAACCTCTCAGTCGTTTAATAAAAGATGAAATACGTGAAAAAAATATAGACCACTTTCTGTTTAGTTTTCATGGATTACCAGTGAGTCATATAAAAAAAATATGTAATGATTCTAAAGAAAAATGTAATCCGTTGGGTGGGGATTGCGAACCAATCGGAGAAAATAATAAGAAATGTTATCGTGCTCAATGTTTTGATACTTGTCGTGCATTAGCGAAAATATTGAATATAGATCGTTCAATGTACACGGTTTCATTTCAATCGAGACTAGGTCGAGCAGATTGGACGACTCCTGCTACGGATAAAACGATTGCTCAGATGCCTGCAAGGGGAATCAAAAATCTTGCAGTAGTTTGTCCTTCATTTATTACAGACTGCCTTGAAACGCTTGAAGAGATTGATATGCAAGGAAAAGAATTGTTTCTAAAAGCTGGAGGGAAAGAATTTCACTATATTAAGTGTTTAAATTCTTTGGATTTTTGGGCATCGAGTCTAAGGGACACATTTTCAAAATTACTTTCATGACAAATCTATGACAACTCATAGATATGATTCAGTTATTATTTAGGTAATGGTTCAAACAGAAAAAGGTTTATCCTTACTTAGAATTTATCATCTGAGAAAAGCGGTAAAGGGTGAAGAAACTCTAGATCGTTCATTTTCGCAAGAAAGTGTATCGAATCATTCGATATATATTGAAACCTGCTTGCGTAAAATTATTGTTACTCGAAGAGATATCAATTTAGCTTTAAACGAAAACATGGAAGTTATGAATGGAATTCATGCTTATGAATTTTTACTTCGAACGGCATGCGGTCTTGAAAGTGAAGTCATTGGAGAAACAGATATTTTTGGACAAATGAAAGAAGCATTATTTTCTTCACGAGAAAAACTTACTGATGATTATCGTGATTTTTTAAATATAATTATGCAAAGACTATTTGAAGACACTAAAGAAATCCGCACACAATACGTGCAAAACATTGGTGGATCGAGCTATGGCAGCCTAGTACGTAAGATGATTCAAGATTCATTTGGTCCGCTCAATCCAAAAAAACTCTTATTAATAGGTGCAGGAAAACTATCTAAATCAGTTCTTCCGTGGTTGATTGAAGGTGACCGCAAAGTCCATCTTTTCAATCGTTCATATGAAAAAGCTATAGAAATAAAAAACGCTTTAAAACAAGGGAAACAACAAGTTGAAGTCCATCCATTGGCCGATGAATTAAAATATTTAAAAAATGCAGATGTCGTAATTTATTGCATACCTTCAGATATTGAATTCGATTTAAAACGTCTTGAAATATTAAATGACGGTAAGAAACGTCTCATCATACACTTGGGGTTATTAAATAAAAATGCAACGTCTTGGAATAGACTTAGTTCATTCTATAGTTTAGATGAAGTATTTAATCTTCAAGAAAAAAGTAATGAAAAGCGTGAGATATGGATCGCGCGTGCGAACGCAGCTTGTTCAGAGCGCGCACGTCTTCGTGCATTGGGTGGATCACTTACATTGGCACATGGTTGGGAAGATCTTGCGGTATTTGCATGAAATTAAAACTTGGAACCCGCCGTTCGCTTCTTGCAATGGCACAGAGTGGTTGGGTTGCAAAAGAAATTGAAAAAAGAAACCCAGGTGTTCAAATTGAACTGGTTGGGATTGAAACTTCTGGCGATAAAATCTTAGATATTCCACTGAGTAAAATTGAAGGTAAAGAATTTTTTGTTGCCGAATTGGATAAGGCATTACTTTCCAAGGAAGTCGATTTTTGTGTTCATTCCATGAAGGATCTTAGTTTGGATCGGCCTAAAGAGTTTATAATTGGTGCAATTCCACCGAGAGCAAATCCTAGAGATGTAGTCTTATTTGCGCCTGAAATATTAGAAACCATTCGATCGGGTAGAACAATAAAAATTGGAACTTCTTCTCCAAGAAGATTAGAAAATATACCTGCATTTTTAAAAAAAGCACTTCCACGTTTTTCAGTCAAAGAACCAGATTTAAATTTTATTGAAATTCGTGGAAACGTAAACACTCGCTTGTCTCGCGTTCATGAACCCGAGCAATCGGAAAAGCATCTTGATGGCGTTGTTTTAGCGTTGGCAGGCTTATCTCGCCTTTATGTGGATGAAAAAGGAAAAACTGAACTTGATCGCTTATTAAAAGGGGTTAAAAGTATGATTCTTCCTCTGTCACATAATCCCACGGCTCCTGCACAAGGTGCGCTGGCGGTTGAGTGTAGGAGAGACGATTCAAATACATTAAGTGTTTTAAGAAAATTACATGATCCATCAACAGAAAAATTAATCGTTAAAGAACGAGAGATACTTTCAGAATGGGGTGGTGGATGCCATCAGAAGTTAGGAGCAACGGCATTCATTCATGAAAATATTGGTGAATTATTGATCATCAAAGGTGAACATCCGGATGGGAAAAAAATCGCAAGTCTACGTTGGGAACTTCCCAAATTAGAAAAAATCAAAACATTAGATGTTTGGAACGGAAGAAAATTCCGGAGCGACTCCGCATTGATTGATGAATTATCTTTTGATTTAAAACCAAAAAATAACGTATATTATTTGACACATTCTCGAGCGCTTACTAAGAAAATATCATTTAACTCAAATGAAATTGTTTGGACCTCTGGTGCAAACAGTTGGTTTCGTTTGGCAGAACGTGGTGTTTGGGTTCAAGCATGCACTGAAGAACTAGGAGTACCAGCTTTAAAAGAATTAATGGATATTCGAGTTTTGAGAAATCCTGAAAAAGTTACTGTTTTGACTCATGAAGATGCAATACAAGACTGGGAAAATAGAGGCTTTGATACATTTGCAACATATCGTATTCCAGAATCGAAAACACTCTATGATGAATCTGTGATTCATAAACTAAAGAATGCAAAACTTATTTTTTGGTCTAGTGCATCTCAATATGAAATGTTAAAAAATCAATTCAGAGCAGATGCGTTGCACTTTTGTGGATTAGGCAAGAGCGCTGAGAAGTTACGGCCGATTCTTAAAGAAAAACTTCATGTTTTTCCAAATGAAAAAGAATGGTTAAACTGGCTCAATATAAAGTAAGGGTAGAACTATGGATTATAGAAGATTAAGACAAGATAAACATATTCGAGAATTAGTTCGTGAAGTTCGTGTTGATGCAAAACAAATGATTCAACCGCTTTTTGTTGTTGAAGGCTTAAAAAATAAAGAACCTATTCCTGGGCTAACAGCTGTGTTTCGTGAAACAACAGATTCACTATTAAAGCAGATAGAAAAAGATCTCGAAAATGGTGTAACTAAATTTTTATTATTTGGCGTACCTGCGAATAAGTCAGAGAGAAATTTTAAATATGATTTTACTGCCAAGCAAATCTCTGAAATAAAAAAAAGATTTTC
>CAZPTV010000092.1:0-6829 GCA_964589335.1 uncultured Bacteriovoracaceae bacterium | reverse complement strand
ACGTGTTACTGTAAAATCAATCGGATTTCTTGGCGATAAATACGTTGAACTTTATGCAGGTTCATCCACCGTACCCAATATGGAAGAAGGGGGTACCATTCAAGAAGGAAGTGCAGGTGGTGGTTTAGATGAATTGACATCGAAAACGACTGAAGTCGTTGCAAATATTAAGGAGATTACAGATATCTTAAAAGAAGCAATGAAAGGAAAGGGAGAAGAAGAAGAAAGTCGACTCGATCGTATTTTGGATAATATGGAAAACTTTACTGCAGGACTTTCTTCAATTGAGAAATATGGAGAACTTGCAGATCGTTTAAATGAAGTTGCAATTAATATAAGAGATATTTCAGATAAAATTAAAAAAGGAGAAGGAACGGTTGGTAAACTTCTGACCGACTCTGATACAATAGATAAAATTAATTCCACTCTATCGGGCGTTAACAAGTTTATTAACAGAGCAGATAAGACTTCACTGATTATAGATGGACATGGAGGTATGCTAACTCAAACGGGGGGTTCAAAAGGTTTCTTTTCAATATCCTTTCAACCTACGTACGATAAATATTATCTTTTGGGTTTAAACACAGGGCCTCGTCCTTCAAATAAAGTTACACGAACGACGACTACGGTTGATTATGGCAAGCCTCAAGCATCAACATCAACTAAAGAAGAAAACGAACAAGATCCAAATGCGCTTTTCTTTAACGTTCAATTTGGAAAGAGATTTTCAAATACGATTGTTCGATTAGGTTTATTTGAAACGTCTGTTGGATTTGGAGTCGATCAATGGTTAATGGAAGAGAAAATAAAACTATACACCGAAGCTTACCGGTTTGGTCGATCGGCAGGAAACCCGATTTCACAAATTAATCTGGGCAGTGAACTCCATGTATTTAAACCATTCTATGTTTGGCTCGGTGGGGATGATTTATTAAATAATAATTATAGAAATTTTTTCATAGGAGCAGGTCTTCGATTTACTGATAATGATTTAAAATCATTAGTGTCTGTAGCTGCAACGAGCGCAGCATCGTCGACTAAGTAAAATGAATCAAGAAAGATTATGGCTCATACGTAATTCGAATGGCGCAATTAGCGGGCCAATGGTCTTTACAAATTTAAAAGAGAAACTAACTTCAGGTCAGGTCTCTATAGATGCTGAGTTGTGCCCAGAAAACGGTCATTGGTTTACTTTTCACGATATGGATGACATGAAATTATATTTTAATGAAACTGATCTGGTATCAATTTTAAAAGCACTTCGAGGAAGTCTTGAGATGGATGATGACTCAACGCGCTCAGATATTCCTGTTTCTCAACGTCAGAATAATAACTCAAATGTAATTACAGAGCTTTCGCAAAGAATGAAAACTCCATTTGGACTAGAGAGAGTTCAGTTTTTTTTAATTTTCTTTTTCGGGGGGGTAATTGCGGCTCTGCTTATCATTATATGGATGCTTAATAGACTAGAATCTTAGTCAGTGCGCTCTGGTTGATCTATCTTAAATACAAGTCTATTAATCTTTTGATTTTGAGTACTTGCTTTGATTTTTTGAAGTAAAACTTTATCCATTCTTTTTAATTCATGGAGCCAAACACTGCTTTCTGTTGCGATGAGCAAGGTTTCATTATTTATCCATTTTACAGGCCAGCAATTTTTAGCAATACGTTTGCCGACAATGGTTTCCCAATCTTTATAAAGATTGAACTCATTTTCTCTATCTTTGTTATTTTTAAATTGGTTTTTTAATATGTTTTGTAAAATGTCTTTAAGGTGATTCACTTTCGAAACTGTATTTACAAGGTCTTGAAAGTTCAATACATTTTAACAGATGTTCCTAAAATCAATCATGATGAGGCAACGGTGAGCGTTATTGAAAAGAATCCTGCAACTAACTCAGTAGACGCTACGCGATATGTTGGAATTCCAACGCATGAATTAATTTCTAACCGTGATTTTCCTGGAGATCTATTTTTATGCATGCGGCATCGGATGATTCAATATATCAAAAAAGGTGAACGACTTTCTGATGAACATTTCAATAAACTTTTATTCAACCATGTAAAGTATGTATTTGTTGAAAAAAACCAAGAGATAGTTTTTGATCAATGGATTAAGCACTGTAATGAGAATGATCTACCTAAGCTTCCAAAAGTACCAAAAGATGGTGCTGAAATAGCGAATGCAGTTACAAATCATAGACGTGCGGTATTAGATTTATTTTCAGATGCTCGAAGTGAGCCACAAGTCACGAATGCAATTAATTCTTCAAAGAAAATTGTAACTGAGTTTATGATGAAGCCTTACGCAATTAATAATGTGCATGCGATTTCAAGGTACTCAAAGGGGGTCATGGATCACTCTGTAAATGTCTCTACACTTGCTGTTTTTCTTGGACTAAGGATGGGCTATACACATCAATTAATATTAGAAAATCTTGCACTCGGCGGACTTTTCCATGACCTTGGAAAGACTCTAATACAAAAAAAAGGCGACAAAATGATTAGTGATGATGATCCTGAAATGGAACGACATCCAATTTTAGGTAAAGCCTTACTAGAAAAGCAAAGAAACAATAAAATATCTGAAGAAGTATTAATGATTGTAGCACAACATCATGAATTGATGGATGGAACGGGTTATCCAAATAAATTAAAAGGAATTGGTGTTTACGATTTAGCTAGATTAGTTACGATTGCAAATGTTTACGATAATCTTGTTTCTAAAAGTAGTAAGCCTGATTTAAAAGATAGAATTAAGGATGCACTTACGATTATGGATACTGAATATCGAACCAAATTGGATCCTCGGAAAATGGAGAAAGCAGTTAAGATCTTAGAAACTTCTTTGATTTAATGACAACGGAATTTATGCAAGAACAATACACATTCAAAACATTAGAACCAAAATGGCAACAAATCTGGGAAGAAAGAAAAGCCTTTAGAACCCCGACTGATCTTAACGAATTAAAGGGAAAGCCAAAATATTATATTCTTGATATGTTTCCATATCCTTCAGGGGCAGGTTTACATGTAGGGCATCCTGAGGGCTATACGGCAACAGATGTGCTTGCTCGTTTTAAGCGAATGAAAGGATTTCAAGTACTTCATCCGATGGGTTGGGATGCTTTTGGTTTACCTGCTGAACGTGCAGCGATGAGAGAAAACATTCATCCAGCAGTCATCACTAAAAGAAATGTAGATAACTTTCGTAAACAAATTAAACGTCTTGGTTTTTCATACGATTGGGAACGTGAAATAGATACTTCGAGTGCAGATTATTATAAATGGACTCAATGGATATTTCTTAAACTTTACGAAAAAGGTTTAGCGTATATTTCAGAAGTACCAGTAAATTGGTGTCCTGCGCTTGGGACCGTTTTAGCCAACGAAGAGGTTAAAGACGGGTGTTATGTTGAAACTGGTGACCCTGTTGAGCGAAGAATGATGAAGCAGTGGATGTTAAAAATCACTGCATATGCCGAACGTTTAATTCAAGATCTAGATGAATTGGATTGGCCTGACGGTGTAAAAGAAATGCAGAGAAATTGGATTGGCAAATCGACGGGCGCAGAAATTGAATTTAAAGTAGATGGATCTAAAGAAAAATTTACAGTATTTACAACAAGACCAGATACATTATTTGGTTCTACATTTTGTGTTTTAGCTCCCGAACACCCTCTTGTTGCAAAAATAACTACAAAAGATCAGAAAGAAATAGTTAGAAAATATTGTGAAGAAGCAAAACAAAAAACAGATCTAGCACGGACTGATTTGGCAAAAGACAAGTCAGGTGTATTTTCTGGTTCGTATGCCCAAAATCCTGTCACAGGTGAAAAGATTCCAATTTGGATTGCTGACTATGTACTCATGACTTATGGAACTGGATCAATCATGGCAGTTCCCGCACATGATTCTAGAGATCATGAGTTTGCCAAAAAATTCAAAATCAAAATTGTAGAAGTAATTTCTGGTGGATCAAAACCCGTTCAAGAAGAAGCATATGAGGGTGAAGGTAAACTGATAAATTCTGACTTTCTTAATGGGCTTGACTCTGAAAAAGCTAAATTAAAAATGACAGAATGGCTTGAAAAAAATAATAAAGGAAAAGAAAAAATTCAATATCGACTTAGAGATTGGCTTTTTTCAAGACAACGTTATTGGGGAGAGCCATTTCCAATTGTTCATCTGGATGACGGAAAAATGATTTCAGTTCCAGAAAATGAACTTCCAGTAAAACTTCCTCCGGTTGATGAATACAGACCAACAAATGATGGAAAGCCGCCACTTGCAAGAGCTGGAGATGATTGGCTCATGGTTACGTTACCTGATGGACGAAAAGGTGTTCGTGAAATGAATACCATGCCACAATGGGCAGGCTCTTGTTGGTATTATTTACGTTTTATTGATTCTAATAATGAAAAAGAGGCATGGAATCATGATCTCGAAAAATATTGGATGCCTGTTGATTTATATATAGGTGGGGTTGAGCATGCAGTACTTCATTTATTATATTCGAGATTCTGGCATAAAGTTTTATATGATTGTGGACTTGTAAGCACTAAGGAACCATTCCAAAAATTATTCAATCAAGGAATGATCCTTGCGTATAGCTATCGCGATTCTAAAGGTAAATATTATCATTATACAGAGGTTGATCAAAAGGATGGCAAATCAATATTAAAGGGAACGGGTGAAGAGCTTGAGTCGCAAATCGAGAAAATGTCAAAATCCAAATATAATGTTGTCAGTCCCGATGAAGTGATCGATCAATATGGTGCAGATTCTTTAAGACTTTATGAACTCTTCATGGGCCCATTAGATCAAGTGAAACCATGGCAAATGGATGGGGTAGAAGGTGTACATCGATTTCTTGGACGCGTGTATCGTTTGGTTGCAAAATACCAAAGTCTTCTATTAGAAGTTAAACCATACACTGGAGCACATTCAGAAATAACAAACGTAGAGTCTAAAAAATTACGTTCTAAAACTCATCAAACGATTAAGAAAATTACGATAGAACTCGAAGCATTGAGATTCAATACTTGTATTGCATCATTAATGGAATTAGTGAACGAAGGATTTACTCATACCGTTGAGATGCATGATCAAACAGGAAGAGAAGTATTACGTGAAATGATTGAAACATTGATCCGTTTACTTTCTCCCTTTGCTCCACATTTATGTGAAGAAGTTTGGGAAGCTCTTGGATATCGTGAACTCATTGTTTTTGAAAAATGGCCGATGGTCGATGAAAATGCAATCGAAACAGATTCCATTAATATTGTTGTTCAAGTGAATGGTAAATTACGTACCACATTTACAGTATCAAAAGCAGTATCTCAAGAAGACGTAAAAGCGCTAGCATTAAAAGAACCCAAGATTATTCCTTTTATTGAAAATAAAGAAATTATCAAGGTTATCGTCGTACCAAATAAACTTATTAATATTGTGGTAAAGCAATGAAAAATTTTAAAAAATATTTAATCGTTATTTTAACTCTATTTTTTTGTTCGTGTGGATATAGATTTGAAGGTAAACACAATCCACTTGAAGAAAAAGGTATACGTAAAATATACATTACAGTTTTAAATAATAATAGTTTACGTTCTGGAGCGGAAGTTCCTTTTACGAGCGCTTTTGTGAAAGCTTTTTCAAGAGGTAATAAACTAAAAATTACAAGCAATGAAAAAGATGCCGACGCAACATTGGAAGCAAGCATTGAATCAATTGCTTCGGTCATTAGCGGCGGTACCTCGGTTCCTTCAATTACAACGGATACTGAAGCCCGCAATAAATTAGGTGATATGAGTATTGCTACTGAATATGTTGCGAAAGCAATCATCAATGTTAAATTCTTTAAAAAAGATGGTGGTGAAACCATTATGTCACAAACATTTGAAAGAAATAGAAAATTTCAAGGAAGTAATCGTTACGGAAAAGAAGGTACGACATCTGTTTTAATTAACGATTCACAATACCAATTAGCATTGAACGAAATTGCCAAAGGGATAGCGCTTGATGCATATGATACGATGTTAGAATCATTTTAGAATAAAGGTGTAAGATTTGGATCCTAAAAAAGCACAGCAAGATTTAAAAGAAGGAAAAATATGGCCAATATATTATTTATATGGAGAAGAGCCATTTAAGATTCAATTATTTATTGACCGTATGAAACAAATACATCTTGGTGAAATCGAAACATCTTCTGACGGACAGTTTGAAAAGTATGATGGGTCTGAACATAAGTCAGATGAAATATTGAGTGCTCTTAATACAATGGGCCTGTTTGCAGGAATTGGTGAAGAGCAGAAAAAAGTTGTGCTTGTACGAAATGCAGGTCAATTAAAAAATTCTGAGATCCTTTTTACAGAAGTCATGGAAGCAAACAATCCATACAATAGCTGGGGCAATCATGTATTAATATTTGTTTCAGATACTTTTGATCAAAGAAGAAAAGTAAATCAATGGATTAAAAAGAAGGGGTTTGCGCTTGAGTTTAAAAAATCAAAATCTGATGAAATATTCGGTTGGATTGATTATTTATCGAAAAAACTAAAAATTAAAATAGATCAAGATGCTGCTCAGAGTTTAGCCCTTTCTTCGGATGGCTCTTTATTTCAACTTGCGCACGAAATAGAAAAAGCATTTCTACATTCTGGAGCAGAAAATGGTACTACGATATCGCTTGATTCAGTAACGAAAGTATCAACACAAAAGATCACTCATGAAATGTTTGAATTGGTTGAGACCATTTTTTCTCGTAAAAAGGCACGTTCATTGTTGTTAATTGAAAAAATAATATTACATCATGAAGACGCACTAG
>CAZPTV010000091.1:0-6917 GCA_964589335.1 uncultured Bacteriovoracaceae bacterium | reverse complement strand
CTTTCATTCAGATTTTTTGCAAACTCTACGAGTTCTTTAAGATTAGAACGTTTTATTTTTATTTTTTTGGAAGAGTCCTCATCGAGGAATTGGCACAGGTCCAACAATGTAGAATCTTTTTCGAGTTTATATTTTTTAATAATACCATCAAGCGTGGTCAGTCTTAATTTCTCAAAATTATATATTTCATTCAATAATGTTTCTTTTGTTTGTGCGCACTCATACATTCCCTTAACATCAATGTTGGTCATGTCGAGATATTCTTGTTGAATGACATCAACAAGATCTCGATGAAACACAATAAGCCTTTCCAAGACGTGGAAAATCTTATTTAAATCTTCTGCCAGGATCTTCCTTGATTCCACGGCCCAATGCCTCCTTGATTAGAAATTACTAATCAATATGCGGTCGAAAGATGTTCGTCGACAAGACGATCGGCGACGGCATCCGAATCAACCTTGTATGTCCCGTTCTGGATGGCTGCTTTGAGTCTTGCGACTTTTTCTTCATTGATGTCTGGGGAAGATTTTGCAACTTCTTTTGCTAGAGCTGCATCTTTTGCTCTTGAGGAAATGCTAACCTTATCCGAAGAATCAATTGAGACTTCCGATGCGGGAGCTTTTGATCTTCTTCGACTTTTTGACTCTGCGACTTCTGAAGCTTTTTCAGAGCCACGTGTTCGTTCTGTAGATTGACTATTTGTATTTGTGACCTTCATGACGACCTCCATGTCGTTACTACACTACTTTGTGCGCCTCGGAAAGATTCAAATTTTCTTTGTATCTTCCTAACTTAAGTTTACTTCTTACGCTTCATCTCTGCAACAACCATGTCGGCAATTCCGATCGAGCCGCTGTTACTAAGCATCCGCGCATACTCTGAATCCAGCATTTGACGGTAAACTTTTTCACCGTGACTCACCGGAATCAACTCATTTTCAGGAACTGACTTTCGCATTTCCTGTAAAAGATTATCTATCATTAGTGCTTCAATTCCTGAAGCCGCTTCCCACTCTTCTGGTGTTGCTTCCACGCGTTGTGGAATAATTTGCTGCTGTTTCATGGGAAATTTCTGCCCACTCATAGTACCTGCAAATGATTGTAACGAGATAAATAAAAGCAGGAGACTCCAACCATGGATTCTCCTGCTGATCACATTAACACTTTTGGCTTCCGTGCCAATTGAGCGCTTAATCTCAGTACCGAATGAACGACCCACCATCCTAGCAGGCGCTTTTCCTCGTCTGTTTCCTGGTTGCGCACTTTTTTTCATCCTTGAAAGAAGTGTTACGTGAATCAACTTACAAAACCTCCAAATCTGCTTGCAATGCGCCCGATGCTCTGAGCGATTGGAAAATAGCAGACATATCTTTTGGTGAAGCACCAATCATATTTAAAGCTTTAACAATGTCTTTGATTGTGGGTCCTGAAAAAACACCAACTTTTTCTTTCGGACCTTTTCCTCCGCCCTGAACTTCGATTTGCAAATCTCCATGAGCAATTGCCACTGAATCAATTCGAACATTTTCACCGATCACTAATGTTCCGGTTCTTTCGTTTAAAACGACGCGGGCTTTTGAATCTGGATTGATTTCAAGGTTTTCAACTGTCGCAATTAATTCAACACCATTTCCGTCGTAATTAAATGGAGCAATAATATCAATGGTTCCTGAATCTCTAGCGGTTGCATATTTTCCACCTAGCTCTGTATTGATAATTTTTGACAAACGCGCGGCAGTCGTAAAATCTGGATTGCTTAAGGAAAGTACAAAAGTTTTTTTCTGTGTAAAGTTTCCATCGACTTCTCGCTCAATTACGGCGCCATTTGGCACTCTTGCGGTCGTAGGAAATATTACGGTTTTACCACCTCCGCCGCCACCTCCACCGTCAGTGTTCGTGCCGAGCGAAACTGGACCCTGAGCAACGGCATATACATTTTGGTCACCCGCTCGTAGCGGTGTCACCAATAGCGTTCCCCCCTCAAGAGAACTGGCATCGCCGATGCTTGATACGGTGACATCCATTCTAGTGCCCGCTCTAGCAAAGGGTTGAAGTCTTGCTGTGGTAATAACTGCAGCAACATTTTTTGATTTAAAATCAGTTGCGCCAGTTTGAATTCCCATTTTTTCAAATAATCGCAGCATTGACTTAGAGGTAATGTCGGTACCAGAGTCACCCGTCCCCTTGAGGCCGATCACCAATCCATAACCAATTAAAAGATTTTCACGAACGCCCTTTATGCTCGCAATATCTTTAACACGCGCCGCATGCGCAGTTGTAAAACACAACAACAGTCCGAGTATTATTATTTTCTTCATTTATAGAGCTCCGCTTTGTGTTCAAGAAATTTTGATGATCGAATTGTATCGGCATCATCAATATCTAACCCTTTTGCAATTGCAGTAACTTCCATGTTTCTTGCTTTGCTTTTAAACTGAATTCTTTTCACACCTCTTAATCGAAGGTTTCCATTTGGATATCGTTCGATAATTTCAGCAGTCATTGAATCTGTTGGATCCATATCTCCTGCTTGCTTTGCAACAACTGATGCAACTCCACCTTTATCTGATGAAACATCAGAAGCTAATTCTCTCGTTAGCCCAGGCACACGTATCTCTTGATCTCTGTATTCAGGCGGAAGAAGTTTTTTTACTTCCATGACCATGTCTTTTCTTAATTCATCTTCAATTTTAATCGTAACGAGATCGCCAGAAGTTTTCATTTTATTGCGTGCAAATAAATAATTATTTTGTCCGTCTTCAGCCCAAAGTGAATTTTCATTTTTCTTTGCTTCTTCTAAAAATTCTTTTTTCGTGACCCGTCCACTTTTAGCTCGCATACCACTTAAATCTACCGGCGTTCCAGCAATCGATGAGATTCGATCATCTTGAACTGTTGTTGGCGGGGGCGGAAGTTTTTTATTTTCTGGCGAAGCATAATCAAAATTTGAAAACTGACTCTTATCGACTTTGCCGTCATCTAGATCGTCGCGCAGTCCTTGCACAAATGCACAACCATTAAATATTAATGAAAATAATAATATTGTTGAAAAGAGTTTCTTCATTAGAACCACACCTCAACCGTCTTTGAATCTTGCAATTTTCCACGAAAAGACCGATTAAATCTTGGCAACTGAACGCTCACTGTATCGCCTGCTGCCGCTGACCCCTGTGCAACACCTTTTGTCGATATTTTTAAATTATCCGACTTTAGAATCAATGTAACTGCATCTCCGGTTTGCACGATAGGCAAACGTTCTACCGCTTGCATTGTTAATGGCATTCCCGAGCGAACACTTAATCTTGCTCTCATTCCTTCTGGAAAATTTGCCTTAGTAAAACCTAATGCTTGATTCAACGAGGATAACGAAACCATTCGTGACTCAAAATCTTCTATTTTTATTTTTTCCATTGGATGAATATTTTTGATTGCAACCATTGCTAAGATTTTTTTATTGATCTGCACTTCCGCCCATCCAAGTGTTTCTGTTGGATCGGCACTAGATACTATTTTTAAATTATTTAATTCTTTTAAGTCTTGTGGAAATTGAATTTGCCAACTTTCTTCATTTCCAATGGGAACAAGTATTGAGAGTGGAATTTTCACACCCAGAACTTCAATTTGCTCCTCGGTGTTTGCAGTATTTTTTTGTGCAATCCACGATTCAAGCCTTGCTTTAATTTCATTTCCACTGATTTCTTTTCTAGCTTGAGTGATTTCGATTTGATCAGAGCCACCTTGAGAGGAACCTAATAGTTGAATCGATATCCCGCCAAAATCGATTAAATTCAAATCTCTCTGTAGTTCTGCTCTTGTAAAGATTTTTGTAGCGCTACCTGAAAGGCTCCATCTGCAACAGTTTTTTGAATCAAACTGACATCTGCTTTTAACCCACGAAGAGTCAGTAATATCCTGAAGACAAACATTTTGAGAATGTATGTCAGCGCGTGCCTTCAAAGAAACAGGCCTTTCAAGCTTAGCGATAGCAACAGCACTCATCGCCATCAATGCACTTATAACAATTGCAGTTTTAAAGATCTTAATTAACATGCGTCACCTATTTTCCAACATTGTTTGTTGCTTGCCACATTTGATCACCAACGCTCATGATTCTTGCGTTTGCTTCATAAGTTCTTTGAGTTGTGATCATATCCATCACAGCTTCTGTTGGTTTTACATTCGAACCTTCAACCGCTCCTTGCTGAATTCCACCAAGTCCGTTTTCTCCCGGAATTCCTTGTACCGGAGGACCAGAGGCCGTTGTTGCAATCATTGAATTTTCACCTAATTTTTTTAGCGCTCCTGGATTAATAAAGTTTACGAGTTGAATTTGGCCTATTGAAGTTTCTCCGCCCGTTTGATTAATTACGCGCACTTCTCCAGTTCCTGTAATATTTAAACCCAGTGAACCCGGTGGAATTTGAATTGCTGGAACCATCGGATATCCTCCGGAAGTAACCATTCTTCCAGTGCTGTCTACTTTAAATGAACCATCCCGAGTGTAAGCGACTTGTCCGTTTGGCAGTTGAACTGTAAAAAATCCATCACCATTGATCGCCATATCCATTAATCCGTTTGTTACTTTAATCGGACCTTGTTCATGCAATGAATATTGGGCTGAAACGCGTACGCCTGATCCAACTTGAATCCCAACTGGAGCTTGATTTACGCCAGGTTGCCCACCTGCTTCTTTGACGTTCTGATAAATTAAATCTTGAAATTCTGTTCTGCCTTTTTTATATGCCGTTGTATTCATATTTGCCATGTCGGTTGCCGTTTGTTCAAGTTTTGTTTCTTGAGCTTGCATTCCTGTTGCCGCTATTGAAAGTGATCGAATCATAATTTACCTACCTCATTGGTTTCTTTTGCAGACATTTCGCTGTACGCACGAATTGCCCGCATATTGGATTCATACATCCGATTTGCTTTTAATAAGTTCATCAACTCTGAAACTGAATTCACATTACTCATTTCTAAATACCCTTGCATTGCTCTAAAGTTTTCTGCGACTTTTGGAACATTTGTTTTATCCGGATTTACAAAAGTAGATGCATTTAGTTTTTGCAATAATTTCGAATCAGAAAATTCAGCAATCGCAAGTTTTCCAACCAATTCCTCACCTGCAAATATTTCGCCTGTATCTGATATCTTTATTTTTTGACCTTGATTAATTAGATCTGCTAGATTGATTTCTTCTAGTGAAGGCTTGGGAGCGTTGGGATCATTCGGATCTGGTTTTAATCGAATATACTCTTCCATTTTCGTAAATGGATTTGTGCTCGCAGGATTTCTTGTTGCTTCTGTTGCTTGTCCTTGTTGGGCTGGTGTTTCTTCTCCGCCTGCGCCCATCATCAAGACAGGTAATCCTTCGTTCGTTACAAGTTTTCCCGAAGAATTAATTTTAAAGTCTCCGGCACGAGTAAATTTAATTCCATTTGGGGTGCGAATCGTAAAAAATCCATTCCCTTCAATTGCAACATCAAACGGGGAGCGTGTTTCCTTAAATGATCCTTGTGCGTGATCTGCGACAATTTTGTCCACATTTACCATTGCATTTTCTTTGCCTTGCGTATGATAAAACTCTGAGTCCTTAAACGCGGTCCTTGGAATATCCACAACTGGATCGTTTGTTTTTTCGTAAGAGGTTAAATATTCCTTAAACGTGGGTGTATCTTTTTTAAAACCCGTCGTATTTACGTTTGCGATGTTGTTGGCAATCGTATCCACGTTTTGGCTTTGCGCCATCGCACCAGATACTGACGTCCACAAACCTGCAGGAGTTCCCATCTGTTTTTTTCTCTATTTAGTATCCACACTCGATCATCGGGTTGGAAAATAGAGTTCCTCAAAAATAATAAGAAGCAATGGATAGGCCATGATTGAATTCATTATATTTTTACATGCAGTTTGTGCCGACTCGCTTTAGAATTACTGAATAATATCGTCTGTGGATAAAGCTTAGATAGATCGAAAATTCCTAAGTCTCAAACAGGTGCACCTGTTGCTTTTTTGACAAACGTTTATGTTTTGACAATTAAATTGAAGTTTCGGAGAGTCCTAGCACTTTTGTTTGATAGGGCCGAGTCTTTCGACTCGGTGAGGATGATGAAGACCAAACAAACGAGAGAGAGTTATTAGAGGATCTCGTACCAGGCCTCTCCTGTGGATATTCAATTACACATTAAATGCCAAAATAATGCTTGTTTTAGTGCCTTTTTGTACCAGATTTTGGGTTCAAAACCCTAGGTCCAAAAGACACGTTAGGTCTAAACCGACTCCAAATATACCCTATTACCAATTATATAAGGCAATAGACGGCACAAGCATTGAATAACCTATATATGTAGAAGGGCGGCAATATGATTCAAAAAATGATATTTTTTCTAGCAATGGCAACAGTATTTTCAAGCGCTAATATTCTTTTATTAAGTAAGAAAACTCCTTCAACTTCATTGTATCAAGCAACACAAAATGCAGAGTTAAAAACAAACTCTAATTCTTAATTCCAATTTCTTGTCAGTCGATTCGTTTCTCGATACAACGTTATCATGTCGAAAGCGATTCGCTTAATAGCAAAACCAGTAACCGACGCCATTTACGACGAATTAAAAATTTCTACGAAAAATTTTATAACTAAAACAAAACACAAACCATCGCTCGCAACTGTTTTGGTTGGAGACGATTCCGCAAGTCATATTTATGTTAAAAAAAAGGGGGAAATGTGTATTTCTCTTGGCTTTGATCATAAAGACTTCAAGCTGGATAAGGCCGTATCACAGCAGGAACTAGAGTCACTCATTAATGAATTAAATCACGATAATTCAATTGATGGAATCCTCGTTCAAAGTCCACTTCCTAAACATCTAAATGAAATTAAAATATTTGATCTTCTTTTACCCGAAAAAGATGTCGATTGTT
>CAZPTV010000090.1:0-6943 GCA_964589335.1 uncultured Bacteriovoracaceae bacterium | reverse complement strand
CATGAAGAATCATTTTTTTAGATAATCCTCGTGCCTTACCATCTCTGCAAATTTCTAAAATCTGTCTAATCGAATGATCGCTTTCTCCGACAAAAATCGCATCAACCATTGGGTCATCATTCCATATAAGTGTTGAATATAATGCATTAGCTCCACCCAATAAAATAATTGGCAGATCCTCTCTTGTCATTCTTTCAGATTTTCTCAATGGAATTTTTGAGGATTCTAAAAATGGACGTAAATTGATCAACTCCTGAACGATAGAATTTGAAATTCCTATCAAATCAAAACCATCAGGACCAAATTTTGTTTGTGTACCAAGAAACCAAGGAACTTCACCTTTCGAAAAATATTTGAGATCAGACTTTGGTGGCAAATAAGCTAAATCAGGATAGACACCTGAGGTTCCAGCTGCAATTTGATAAAGAATTTGATGAGTGAAAGAATATCCAGTATCAAAATATGTTGAGAGTCTAGTAAACAAAACTCTAAACTTTCTTTCATGATATTCACTGAATGAAAGCGTGTTGATTTCCCCGCCCCGAAGCCACAAACCATGGCCTAGCAGTTTTGGAAAGACACCATCATACCAAGATTGGTAACTCTTAGGGCATGCTACTAAATTCATGACGCCTTATAGCATAGCGTCTATTTTTATGCAAATCGTTGAAATTTATAAAGAACAATGTTCTCATATACTTATGAAACATAAACGCTTCCTAAAAAACTACATAATTTATCCACGCTTTCAATTGGTGCTGCTCATCACTAATGCCATAATAAATTTGGCAGCATTCATCCTAATCGCTTCACAAGTACGATTATTTTTTAAAGGCATGATCGGTACTGGAACTCAAATTGGGTTACCTGCAGATCATGAATTTTTTGCATTTATTAATTTGCAGCAAAGTGAATTGCTTCCCAAATTACTGATTACAGCTTTGATTTCAATTATTTTTACATCGCTATTTTCAGTTTGGCTTTCTCATCGATTATCTGGACCGATCGTTAAACTTATTAATCATTTGAAAAAAGTTGGTAATGGAGAAGATGTTCCAGATTTGCGTTTTCGTAAAAATGATTTTTTTATGGAACTGCCAGAATTAATTAACACAGCATTAAAAAAAAGAAAGTAATCCAAATTAATGAAGGTTAGTACAATTCTTTTTATAGTTTTAGTTGGAGCTGCAATAATCGGAGCTTGGCTTGGCTATAAACCAGTCAATCCTGATGCAGACAAAGTACCCGTTGAAACACAGGCAACGGCTCCTAGTCTTCCTGCGGTTGATCCAAACGCAAGTAAAAGCATTAAAGAAGATGCTGAGAAAAAGAAAGCCGTCGCAAAAGTTGCAGCCTTTTTAAGTAAAGGTGGAATGCAAAAAATCGAACAAGCACACAAAGTTCAAAAATCAGCGAATCCATTTGACGATACCATTGATGATTGGAAAAATCAGGTTGCTCTTCGCGGGTATCAGAATGCGATCGATTATCTATCTCCATATCTTCCACACAATCGCCCCGGCAAGGCTGTTCTCATTGTACTGACTGTAAACAGAGGAAGCGGCGGACGAGATGCACGTGATGTAGAATTTTTAAGACAATCTAAAAGATTTCTTCTTACAAACCCTGAACAGGGACTTATTGTAATCCGTGATGCGCTTCAGAAAATGCCCGTGCATGATGAAAATACCGCAGATCGAAGTCAACTCACAAGACTTGCAGAATTTATTATTTTTAATTCCTCAAATAGTAATCCAGACATTGAAGAAATTTACGAAGACATCAAGCGGTACACTCAATAATTCTGAGTGATAATATACTCAATCGTAGTTTTTGTTTTGTTAAATACCAAAAATAATCGTTTGTGGCGTCAATACTCTTGGCTCAGATACAGTTGGCGGGGCTATTGTTGCAACACCAGATTGACCGAAGTCATCTTTACCCCAACACTTTAAATCACCATCTTGTACTGCACATGTATGTGAATCACCTGAGGTAACAGAAGTTACGCCCGTTGATAATACTTTTACAAAACCACAAAAACTACCATTACAAGCGGCTCCACCAACTGCTGGATCAATCACCTGATATTTATCATTTGCTCCCCAACACCATAAATCATTCGTAAATTGATTCAGATTATTTTTTACGATAGCGCATGTGTGATTTTTTCCTGCAGATACAGCAACCACTTGCATACTATTGTTTGCCGGATTTATTTTCATCGCAGAAAGTTTATCAGTTGTATTTGCTAGTGAACCAGAAACTTGAGCATAAGCATTCTTTCCCCAACACAATAAATTTCCTAAAGAATTAATAGAACAAGTATGATTTGCGCCTGCGCTAATCGCAGTCATTGTTTTATATCCTATTGTACTTGGGGCATTTGAAAAGCTGAGTAACGTTGGAGTGGATGTAGTCAAAGTATTTCCATTACCAATTGTACCCCCATAACCCCAACAATAAACATAGCCTGAAACAGAATCAATTGCACAAGTATGATTTTGCCCTGCAGTTACTTTCGATGCAGCAAGCGGTACTTGTGTAACTAAATCTTGGCCCGAAAGTACCATTACATTTAACGGTTGAAATGTTTTCAATACATAATCCACAGAATTTAAATCTATTGATTTAGATAATTGGCCAAAAGTATTGTCCCCTAAACATTGCAAAGCTTGATACCAAACACCATCAATCAAAGTATTTTGAATAAAACATGTATGTCTAAATCCTACTGCGAAATCAACAATAGGTTGTGATTGATTTTGTAATTGTGTCATTAAATGCGGTGTCTGCACCTCAAGTGATTGAGTATAATTGACTCCAGATTGTCCGAAGTCATTTTGTCCAAAACAGTAAAGTGTATTATCAACTTTTTTAAAACAAGAATGTCCCCCGTTTTGAGAAATTTTTACTTCTGAAATTTGCGGATTACTCCAAGCAGTAACTACGGGAACATTACCTAAACCCTTACCCCAACAGAAAAAATATGCATTTAAATCTTTTACACATGAAATGGCATTTCCTGCTACCAATGTCGCTTGCTGTAAGCCGTTTGCACTTACCGTAATGCCATTTCCAGAAATATTATTACCACTATTATTTGGATTTCCTAAGTTTGAAATTGCTGAGGGTTCATTCGTTACTATTGCTTTAGTTGCATCATTTGCTTGATCGCTTGTTAAGCAACCCGCAGTACCTAAAAGTGTAGCCAGTAGTAAAAACCTAAAAGTAAATTGATACAATCCCATAAACTGTCTCCATCAAATTGGTGGAATCACTTCTTTTGGTGATGTTACGATAGGAACAGATTGAACTTCTCCAGACTGACCTTGATCGTTTTTTCCCCAACAAATTGTTTTATATAATGGTGCATTCACCGTTCCTATATTCTGAACTGCGCAAGTATGATTATCTCCCGCAGATACTGAAACCACATCAAATAATAATGGTTTATTCGTCATCGAACACTTATTCGAAGAACAGTATGTCGCTGCCAATACTGAATTTGGATTCATTACTTGCCCATACGTATTATCACCAAAACATCTTAAAACATTACTTCTTATGTACGACAAATTTCCATCCGTATGATGGTATTCATTAAAAATAGCGCAACTATGATTTTTACCAACCGAAATTGAGTTCACTTTTAATAACGTTTCAGGTTGTGTATCCCAGCATTGCTCTAGAGTATCGCTTGGATCGCAAATTGGCGTTGGATGAATGGCTAAGTTTTTGTCCGACAAATCAGCAACAAAGCTTGAATTACCCGGTTGTTTTCCACCTTGAGCACTGACTTGTCCGAATGAGTTTTTACCCCAACAATATAGTTCTGGATTACCATTGGCAGCTAATTTCACAATGGCACAAGTATGATTTGCACCAGAAGATAAATTTGAAACATATGTAAGTGGAGTATTTACACCTAAAATATTTGCAATGACTGTTTGAGGTAAAAAAGAATTTGAAGATGCATTGTTTCCTAGTCTTCCGCCCTGCCCCCAACATTTTACTTTTGAATCTGCGCCATCAGCAATTACACAGGTATGATTTGCACCTGCAACGATGTCTTGAATGAGATTATTTGATAATATCGGTGTGTCTACAATTGTTGTAACACCATTATTTGTAACACTTTGCTTTTCTACATATTCTTTTGGCAAATAGCTTTTTTGTACATAAGGATAATAATCAGTATTGTTTGAGTCATTGTCCTGTCCTAATTGGCCGTAAGTATTATCACCCAAACAATAAATTCTGTTCAAACGAGTAATGTCTGAACTAACGAAGCAAGTATGATGGTAACCAGTCGCATAAGCAGAAACTTTTGTTGCAATCCCAGAATGTGTAATCAACGTTGGAAAGTTAACTTGTGTCTGCGTTGAATAATTTACTCCAGATTGTCCATAATCATTTTGTCCAAAGCACCACAACTGAGAACCGACACCATATTGGTAACAACTATGTCCGCCGATTTGAGAATTTTTTAAGGTCAGTATTAATGGAGAACTCCATGACATCACTGTTGGCACAGGTCCAATACCTCTACCCCAACAATATTGATATGAATTTAAATCTTTTGCACATGACAATAAATAACCCATCGATAATGAATATGGATTCACTCCACTCGGGCTAACGGTATTAACATTTGATCCTGAATTATTATTACCATTGTTTCCATTATTATTTGGTATGATGGTATTGTCAGAAGAAGCATTTTGAAATGAAACGGTAGATGAGCCCGTAGCCGTTGTCGGTTGATCATTGCATGCTGAATGAACGACAAAAGATAATAGCAAAATAAATCTAAAAAAATGTTGAGGATATTTCCCCAATCTCATCATACGTCCCCCATATTCATATATTAAAGTAGTTGACAAGCATAGTCAATTATGTTTGAATCTATTATTTCATCAATGATATCAATGAATTAAGTATAATTATCGCCTAGTCATATTGAGTGCGCCTTAGAAAATGGGTATTGGTTAAGAAACGCAAATAAAAAAACTTCTGAGAGGTCCATCCATTCTACTTCTAGATTAAAACCGAATAAAACCCTTCATATTTCTCGCCATTAATATTTTCTGGAATAAAAGTCCATTCCCATGAGGCAGTTTTTTTTAATTTTGCTTCTAATATTTTTTTTATTTCTATTGTCTCAGCGTTTGTAAAAGTACAAACAGAATATAATATTTTTCCACCTGGTTTTAAAAAACTTAATCCAATATCTAATAATTCTTTTTGAAGCGTAAATAATATTGCAGCACTTTTTCTAATGTTTTTTGATCGAGATAACAATACATCTGGATTTTTTGCAACCGTACCTAAACCCGTACAAGGTGCATCTAGAAACACGATATCAAATTTTTCTTTAAAATCTGGTCTTCTTTTAAAATCAGTATTAAATACAGAAAATTGGACAAACGGAAATAAACCTTTATTTAATTCTAAATCATTCTTTAAAAACTCTAACTGTTTTTTTGAAGCGTCAGCACAATACCATTCTATCTGAGGATTCTTTTTAATATCCACACGCTTTATCATGCGATTTAATGTACCAAAACATTTACCTCCCTTTCCGGCAGCCATCTCTAAAATTCGTATCGGCTTAGATGTACTATTAATAATTTCATTGGCTAGCTTTTGACAAACTTTTTGACTTGCGAGACCTTGCACTCGTATATTTTCATCTCTCTCTTCAAGATTCTTTAATTCCACAATTCCCTCAATCCCATCAACCACAGCAGTTGGTCTAGAGTCTAAGGAAAATCCATAAACAGGAAGAGGTGTTCTCATAGAATAAAAACAACTTTTTATTACTGATTCAGGCATCTGCTCAACTAAAAAACGGAATAACTCAGGCGTTAAATTTAAAATTGATAATTCAAACAGATCATTTGAATAAATTTTCTTAGAAAGACTAACGAGTTTCTCATTTCTAGATAAAATCCATTTTTCTTTTTCACGTTCGGTGTTTTTTAATACTCCCGTTAAATATTTTGACTCAAACGAAGAAAGTTTTAACGAAAAGACTAATTTTTGCATTTCTGAATAGTTTGCATGAACGGGGATCTTATCCAAAAAAAGCATTGAGTAAGCAGAAATTGCATAGAGTATGCGAATTTTATCATTAGGTTTTTTTCTTGAATATGAATCAAGTATCCACTGTAAAAAGCCCCACTCTCTACAAATACCTTTATACAGTTGCTGAAAAAGCGCTTGATCACGATCATCTAAAAGCAGATCTCGTTCAACCATTGGCATTCCATCGATTGCATTTTGCAAAGCTTTGAAAGCCGCCATGCGAGCCGGACTCGGATGGTTTTTCACTTTATTCCCTCAACCATTGCTAACTCTTTTTCAAACATTTTCAACAATTCACTTTCCTCAGAAGCAATCCGAATACCAAGTTTTTGTCTTTGTTGAATTGTGTGTATTATTTCATACATGAGCTCAGGTTGGCCCTTAACATTTGAAATAAATTTCATCACTTCAGGGTCTTTTACTGATTGAAGGGCGTCCATCGATTTTCTAAACTTAAATTTTTGACTTAACCAATGCTTTTCGTCGCATGACTTACGTGAACATGCACAATAAATTGGCTCTGATTGTAAATTTGATTTAGCTTCAAATACACGAATCACATCTTCACAGCGTCCAAGCAAATAATATATATGACCTAAACGTATAGCATTTTCAGTATTTATCTGATTTAAATTTAAGCTGAGTTCAAGCGTATGAATTTCATTTTGAATGTTTTTAAATTGAGAAACGTCTACATTTTCAGCAAGCGAATGGCTTTCTGAAAGTCCAAGAATTAAACAGAGGATTACTGCACGTAAAATCATTCACTACCAGTTGGCAATAAGTACATAGGGCCAGAAAAAGTCTTTAAACTAGAATCTTCAAACATATTTGTTTTCTCTGAATTAGACAT
>CAZPTV010000089.1:0-6947 GCA_964589335.1 uncultured Bacteriovoracaceae bacterium | reverse complement strand
CTAGCTCTAGATTCTTTTGGGTAAGTTTTCTTAGATTCAATCTGAGAGGAAATTTTTTGATAATAGGATTCCTTTGCAAGGGTTGGATTATTTACTGAATTTGAGTTTAAATGATTTGTATTCATTACGGGATTATTATTGCTCTTTGTGTATTGTTGACTGCTTTGATTACTTTGCCGAGGGTTTTCATGACTGAAACTTCCTTCAATTTTTGAATAGTTTTGTTTTATATCGGGAGTTATTTCAGAAAATGATGCAAGAAGTAAGTATGCAAGAAAATGCAAACCCATACTAATTGAAATAAAAATGAATAGCCTAAATTTCATATGAACTAATCCTTGATTCTCATCTTCCTTCGTTCATAATTATACAATGCTCTCAAAACTTTTTTTAGGATTATCTTTGGCTGGAGCAGAATGGGTACTCTATGTGCTTATTCTTCTCTCTATATTTTCTATAGCACTTATTATTGAAAGAATTTTCTTTTATAAAAAAGCTACGAATGGACTTCAACGCATGCGTGAAAGCATACGTAAATCTGTCGCATCAGGAGATTTGTCGAGTGCAAAAAAATCTGCTGAAACTAAAATGTCTTTAAAAGAAAATGATTTAGAAAGTGCAATGGCTGTGGCGCTATTAAATTCATCTGGCACTTCGATTGAAATATTAAATGAAATTGCTAATGACCATGTCGTCGCTGCAAGAATATTTTGGGATAAGAATTTAGCAATACTTGCAACGATAGGCTCAAATGCGCCATTTATCGGCCTTTTTGGAACTGTTTTAGGAATTATTCAAGCGTTTCACGATCTATCAAGCCAGGCAGCAAGCGGTGTACAAGGAGTCACTGCCGGAATTTCAGAAGCACTCGTCGCAACAGCGGTTGGTATATTAGTCGCAATCCCAGCAACGATTGCTTATAATATGTTTACAAGAAAAACTAAATCAGCAGCGCAAGAGGCTGAAAGTTTAAAAAGTTTTCTCATTGGAAAGATAGCAAAGTAAAGCAGGTTTTAGTATGGCAGGTAGTTCAAATCAAAATGATGATGATTTGGTTTCAGGAATCAATGTCACCCCTTTGGTGGATGTGGTTCTTGTTTTACTAATCATTTTTATGATTACAGCCCCAGTAATCTATCAAAGCCAAATTAAAGTTTCACTTCCGCAAGCGAAATCTGGAGAAGAGAGCGCGAAACAAAATCCATTACAATTTATTTTAAACAAAGACGGTGATCTACTTTGGAATAATGTGAAAAAAAACTGGGATGCCGTACCGGCTGAATTACAAGTATACTTAAAAGGGGCAGGGGATGCTGCTAAAGAAACAGCAAGTGTTGCCGCAGACAAAGAGACGCCCCATGGAGTGGTTGTAAAATTAATGGATATTTTACGACAAGCTGGGATTGTAAAGTTTGCACTTACAGTTGAATCTAAAAAATAATATTTTGTAAGTTCTGAGTCCATATTCTATCTTTTTCCCTTACAGACCAAAAGCAGAACCCTGATAATAGCTTACTCAAGTGTATAAAATATATACACTACCGTATATGTTTTAGTCATAAATAATTCAATATAATCATATAGTTAAGTTTATTTTTAAATCAAAAAACTTGGCCTATGGCTTGCTTCATACTAGTTAACGGTGAAAAGTATTTTAATTAACGGAGAGAGGACCCTATGAAAAAACTAGCACACTTCATTGATCACAACGCAAAATTCATTCTGCTCGCAATTGTACTTATTTGTGCAGCAATGATTCCGGGTTTGAAAAAAATAAAATTCGTCAACGTACCAGTTGAAAATTCAATTGCAAAGCCGAACAAACTGATTCGCGATGTGCTTGAAGTGAAAAAGAATTTCAGTACAAATTTTAGAACTATTTTTATAAGCATTGAAAGCCAAGGCAATCATACGATATTAGAACCTGAAATTTTAACTAAAATTACAAAACTATCTACAGATTTGAAAAAAATTCCAAGCATTCAAGCTCGTAGCATTATTTCTTTATCTACTGCGAGTGATGTTCGTGATGAAAATAATGAAATCAATACGACTCCACTAATGAAAACTGTTCCTTCAAACTTTTTTGAAATGGACAGATTAAAGAAAAAAATCGAAGAAAACGATTTAATTTACGGCCGATTAATCAGCAATGATTTTAAAACAACAATTATTGTTGCACAGGCTTCAGAAGAGCTTCCTTACGGTGACATCAGCACGGCACTTCATGAGACAGTCCGTCCATATTTAAATGACGATTATTTAATTAGTGCTGCAGGCGACGCAGAAATTGATTATCAATTGCAAAAGAACATTCAAAAGGACGCGTCTGTATTCTTGGGTCTAGCTGCGCTATTAATTGTCATTTCATTTTATGTCATGTTTAAAACCTGGAAGGGTGCAATTTTATTGATTGCTGTAATGATTACAGGAATTTTAATGACGATGGGATTGATTGGTTATTATAATAAACCAATTCAAATTCTTTCTGCAATGTTGCCAGTAGTAATAGTCGTCGTTGGATGTTCATACGCGATACATATGTTCCATAGCCTCTGTCACGAATCAGGGGATGTTAGAACATTTAAAGAAAATCTCCATAAAGCATTGAAGAAAATATTAATACCTTTATCAATCTCTGCGATCACAACATTTATCGGTGGAATTTCATTGATATCTTTTAGACTCTCAATGATTGAACACTTCGGTATATTTTTAGGTGTAGGAACATTGATTACTTTATTTTTGTCAATCTTCTTGATTCCAGCTCTCTATAAAACAATGTGGAAACCAATTCGTCACCTTGAAGATGGAATGGAAAAAGTTGTTAAAAAAGGAATCCATTCAGCAAAGCATATCACTCATGCAATTCCTGTTGCGGGACCTATGGCGACAGTGGTTTCAGAAACACTTTCTGAGTCAGTTAAAGGTGGCTTTAAAGGATTCATCCATGGAATTAAAAATGGAAGAATTATGGAGCGCATGCTAGGACGAGTTGCCCAAGCGGTTTACAAAAACCCATGGGGAATCGTTCTTGTAACAGTCGCATTATTAGCTCTATCTGGCTATTACATGAAAAATGTATCCATTGGATTTGATAATATTTCATTGTTACCAAATAACTATTCAATCAAACAAGTAATGACAAGACTTAGTAAAACCTTTAATGGATTGCAAAGTTTTGATTTAGAATTAGATACTGGTACTTCAAATGGAGCAACAGATCCTAAATTTTTAAAACAAGTGGATGCTTTTGCAGAAAAAGCTAGAAAAGTTGATGGCATTTCAAGAGTATTTTCAATTGTTGATTTGGTTAAAAAAGTTGATATGACTTTAAATCCTACAGTTGAAAAAAATGCTAGCCATATTCCAGCTTCAAAAGAAGCCGTTGCGCAGTATTTATTTTTAATTGAATCTTCTGGCGGTGGAATGTCTGCTAGTAGTCTAATTACAACGGATCATCAAAAATTAAAAATCAATCTAGTTTCAGCTGTTAATGATACTCAAGATATACAAAAAATTTATTATAAACTTGATGAGATCATTCGTACATCTTTCGATGACAGTGTGAAGTCATATCTTGGTGGAGGATTGGTAGCTTCTGTTGGAGCATTACAATATATGGTATGGGGAAAAGTTAAAAACATTCTCCTAGCGTTGTTATTGATATTCATCTTCTTGGCAATTGTGTACCGATCAACAACACAGTCGTTATTATCAATAGTAACTCTACCGATCGGTGTGATTCTAAACTTTGGACTCATGGGATACATGGGCATTCGACTAGATGTGATTACTGCAATCATAACTAGTTTTGCTATGGGTATAGGTGTGGATTTTTCAATTCACTTTTTATCCGCAGTTAAGAAAGAATACGCTCATGATAAAAATTTAAACAAGGCTTTAGAAATAGCAATTACAGGTCCTGGACTTGCAATTGCTTACAATGCAATTTCAACAAAAATTGGATTTAGTGCGCTTTTATTGTCTCAGTTTACATCAATTAAGACATTCTCAATTCTAATGTGTTTTAATATGATGACACTAGCGATCGCATCACTAACAATATTGCCTGCAATCATTAAAATTGCGAGACCGGCATTTGTTCTAGGTGCAGAAGAAGAAAGAAAATCTAAAAATCATAAATTATTCTATGCTGGCAAAGTTGCTTTTAATGCATTCATCATAACTGTATTAACAGTTGGTATCTATATCATTGAAATAAAAGTAGGATAATTTTAAAAACTTATAAACTTCAAGGCAGCTTTAATGAGCTGCCTTGACTTTTGTATCTTTCTTTGGCTTATCATTAATTCTTTGATTTCCATCCACTTTCTTTATAAAACTTTCATTTTCATAAGTTCCAACATGCAACGAATCAAGAGCTTGCGTTGTTTGTTTGAATAAACTTAAAAACAAATTCGCATCTTCTTGAGTAATTTCATAAGTCTTATTCTTATCAAAAACTGAAAAAATTAGATCAGGGCATGATGATTTTAATTCTGAAAGTTTATTATTATTTGGATGGTAAACAAATTTATCGTATATATCTAATGCATCTTGATCGTTAAAAACTAAAGAATTATCAGTTTCAACTTTAGGAGACTTTAAACACATTTGAACGGCACCTCTATTAATGGTTTGTCTATCTTGATCTGGAATAAAGAAAATTTCACATTTTCCAAGCTTGGATGGAATTTGTTTTTTTGATTTAGTGCCATCTAAATAATTTTTAAAATCTATTTTATTTATAACGCAGATAACGTTGTTTGTTTGATAGATCTCATCAATTGTAGTGTTTTCATTTAATATTATTTTTTCATTAGGATTGTCGGTTGGTAATTTATCTGAATAAGATTCATCTGGATCAGGAACGTCACCTGGGAGTATAACATTATCGGCACTAACATAGTTTGGAGTATGCTTTTTTGGCGTGTCATTCGGGTTAGTAACGGGTAACTGTGCATTTGCATTTTGTAATAATATTATTAAAAATACAGACATAATTTTAATCATAGAATTCTCCTCTTTACTTAAAACCGATTGATTGTTTTCCAATCCATTTGAAAGCTAAATACGCTGTTACATCTCTAGTATGGAGTGTAGATTGATAAAAACCAACTCCAACCATCCAATTCCAATTTTCAAAATTCTTTTTAAAAAATATTGAATGAAGATTATTTGCTTGTTTTGAAACTAGCATGCGGTCTGTTGATCCGAAATAACCCGTTGAGGTTGATTTACTCGTTTTTGTACCTAATACAAAATCAGAGCTCCAAAGTTTTTCAATCCGTCCATTGCCAATTAATGTTGCCGTTTCATCGGCAAATGGTTTTGACTTATTATCTGAATATTGGAATGAAATATTACTCATGACCGTTGCAAACCAGTTTGAACCGCCTGCAAAAATTTGTGCTCTAGCGTATGTGGATGAAATTCGACCTTTACACTGAACTTTTACACAGTCAAATCCGTTTAAGTCTATTGAACGAAATGTTTGTTGGTGTCCTACAGTAAATCCAAATATAGAAATTGGAAAAATATCTAAATAAACTTCAGGTCTATTCACAACTGCGGATGTTTTAAATTTAAAAGCAGGTCTTAAATATCCAAATTTATAGAATGATTGATCAGTTTTATCCCAAAACAATTTTGAAAAACCAATATCACCGATGGCTGCGCCACCAAACGGAAGTGAACGCGTTCCAATATTTGCTGAGTAATCTAAGCCTTCAGCATACAAAGATGAAATACTTAATAATATGATTAATATTAATTTTAGCATCAGTGCCTAGTCTGCTCTTGATTTTCATCATTCGTATAATGGGTTTCTTCTTGTTGATCATTAGCAGTTTGCATTTCATTTATAACCGTACTTGGAATAATGATGTCTTCACTTGCAGCTTGCTCTAGCATTGCTATTGATGTCTCAACGATCGAGTCAGCATCCATGTGGTGGTATTGATATACATCGACTGGACGTCCTGATTTAGAATGTTTTCTAACTGCTAGTGTGTCTTGAGGTACGCCAACAATACTTCCGATATTGTCTAGAAGTCCGGGCTCACCATCGCAAATTGCTACAATAGGAATTCTTGAGCCGCGAAGGGATAACAGATCTGTGCGAGAAGTAAGTTCCAATTTGCTTCCAGAAATATTAACTTTTCCGACTGGGGTGGACTGAGTGCGATTTAAATATAAGTCAGCATTTACACCTAAACCTTGCTTCAGATGTTGAAATCCATTCTCTCGACCTAACGTACCTATCAATAAATCGTTAGAAGTGACGACGCAAATATTTGCATAAATGCCTTGTTCAAGAAGTTTTTTACTAGCTTCAACAGCCTCACTGACAAGTGCACCCATAACAAATAAATGCACAACGTTGTCTCCGGGAGCGTAGCCATCATTTCCAGAGTAATTGATGAGCCAATAACCACCATTTAAAACATCTTGTCTTGTATGCTCTAAAATTTGATCATCTTGAATGCCTTGAAATCGAATTTGTAGTCTTAAGTTTTCAATCAATTGCTTTTGTTCAATACCACGAGTCACAGCTCGAATTAAGACTGATTCTCTGCCATTATTTTCTCCAGTAAAATGCCGTCTGATTGATTCTGCCAATATCCAATCCATTTCTTGGCAAAATGCAGGTTCCCAGGTGACTGAATTGGGTATTTGTAAATCTGATTTCCATGAGTGTTGAGCGCCTTCAGGAGATAAAGTAACTCCAGATGGAGTTCCGACAAGTATGAAATTACTTTTCCAGTAAACATTATAAAAATATTGATCTAGAGCTCTCTTAATAAAAAAATCGTATACAGTCATTAATGGAAGTATTCGAACGCCAATATGATCTGACATTTTTCCAAAAGCACCCACGCAACTCATTGCATTGCCTTCTTCAATGTCAAATCGAAGATGAAGCTGATCTTGTTTTTAACATG
>CAZPTV010000088.1:0-6974 GCA_964589335.1 uncultured Bacteriovoracaceae bacterium | reverse complement strand
AATAAATGGTATGTGTTTACCACAGACGTTCACTAATGTTAAATGACTAAACTCAAACCCGATGAAATTCAAGAACAAAAAGAAAAAAAGATTAATAACGCAGCATAAATAATTTTGATGTCGAAACACTCACAACCACAAAAAAAGCCATTAGATTCAAACCAAAAATCTAATGGCTTTTCTAATCCTAAAGAAGAAAAAATTTATATTCAGAAAATTTTAAATAAAATTATTTCGATCATTGATTCAAAAGAAGGTCAGAATAAAGCAGCATGGATTATTACAAACTGGATCGATCGTCCTTCAGTAAAAAAATAGCAATTCTTTCTATTTTTCTAGTTCTTCCCACTAACGCTTTTTCTTGGGGAGAAGATGGCCATACCCTAATTGCAACTTACGGTTTAAATCAAATTCAATCAGCAACACTTGCAAATTGTCATGTTACTGCAGATGAACTTACCTTGCACGTAAACGATCCAGATAATATCTGGAAGCAAAAACGTGCTGCTTACCCTCATGAGTCTTCGGCACATTATATTCACATTAATAAACTTTCTAAAGACTGGAAAGATTCAAAGATGAAAGAAGACATAGTGAATGGGTTTCTACTTTTTAGAATTATTTCATGGCTAGAAGAATCAAAGGAATTAAGAAAAAAACAAAAATGGAATCAATTGAAAGAAAAGCTTATTGGGTTAATTCACTATTTAGGCGATCTAACTCAACCCTTACACAATCATAGCGATTACGACGGAGAGGCCGCTGGAGCAAAAGACATTCACTCTCAATTTGAATCAAAAATGGTTCATCGCTATAAAAATGAAATTGAAAATAAACTTCGAATAGAAATTAAAAAAGAAAAATATCCACCATATTGGAATTCAATTGATGTAAAAAGTCTAATCTATGGAATTGCTGAGCAATCTAATGCAAAATACGGAACATTAATGAACGGCGCAAAATTATCTCAAGTCAATCGTCCAAAAGAATCTAAAGCTACATCTGCTAAAATAAATTATATTAAACCAATGCTCTGGAAACATACAGGTCAGCTCGCTACTGATCAGATTATATTAAGCAGTAAACTAGTGGCCTTTATTGTTGAATCAATTTGTCACTGATTATTTTTTTTTAACCAGCGGATGTGAACGGTCGTACTCCTGAATTAATATCTTTTGATCAAGATGGGTATATTTCTGTGTCGTTGATAAACTTTGATGTCCTAATAAGTCTTGAATAACTCTTAAGTTTGCACCATTGCTCAATAAATGCGTCGCATAGCTATGTCTAAGTGTATGCGGCGATACTTCGAATTGAACATCTGTAAGCCTAGATACTTTTTTTACAATATTTTGTATCGTTCTTGTCGTTAAGTGATTATTTTTAATTCCATTAAAGACAAACTCTGAACTAATTTTTTCTTTCTGAAATTTCTTTATCAATTCAATTGTAGTATTTAACAAAGGAATCACTCTGTCTTTTTTTCCTTTTCCTTCTTTAACTTGTATCAGTGAACGTTGGAGATTTATATCTTTCCATTTTAAATGGACAACTTCAGACGCTCGAAGTCCACAGCAATATAAAAACTCAATCACCAATCGATCTCGCAAATTCAATCCTGAAATATGATCAAATATTTCGATAAACTGACTTGCCTGTTCTTCGTTTAGAACCTTTGGAAGTTTTTTATTCGCTCGCGGCGATGGAATTTCTAAAGCTTGATTAATTTCTATCAAACCTTTCTCTTGTAAAAACAGATAAAACCCTTTTAGGGCCGAGAGCTTTCTTTGAATGGTTGAATTGTTTAATTTTATTGAAATTCCATGTCTAAGTTTTTCAGCAGTAACCTGGGACAACTCAAAACAACCAAGCTTTACTAGCGACAAGTCCCATTTTTCAATATCTGATAGATAATTTCTTATTGTATGTTCTGAAGCACCTTTTTGGTGTTCTAGATAAACTTCATAATCTTTTAAATAGTCTTTAAACGGACCTTTCATAACTTTATTGTAAGTGAAATCGCACTAAGGTAAAAGGGGGCGATGAAACTAAATAACTCAGGAATTTTTATTAATGTCATCGGAGGTGGCCTTGCTGGTTCTGAAGCCGTTTACCAATTAGCCAAGCGAGGTTATTCGGTAAGACTTTATGAAATGCGTCCAAACAACAAAACTCCTGCACACAACACTGGAAATCTTGCTGAATTAGTATGTAGTAACACTTTTAAATCTATCTTACCTCACACGGCACCCGGCATTTTTAAATCTGAATTAACACAATTGGATAGTCTAATCTTAACGTCAGCAATTCCTGCACGAGTTCCAGCCGGTGAAGCGCTAGCCGTCGATAGGGATCTATTCTCTAAGGAAATTGAAGCAAGACTTTCTGCTTTTCCAAATATTGAAAAATTTTCGAGCAGAGTAGAAACTCCATCAGAACTTCCACCCGCGTATGCAACCATCATTGCAACGGGTCCACTTACCCAAGGCGAATTAACTCAAAATATTTTTACAGAGCAAGAAAATAATGGCCTATATTTTTATGATGCAATCGCCCCAGTTGTTGCAGCCGACAGTATCAACCGTGACATTGTATTTGCAGCATCGAGATACGGAAAAGGGACTGATGATTATTTGAACTGTCCAATGACTAAAGAAGAGTATGAAAAATTTTATCATGCTCTTTGTTCTGCCGAAAAAATGGAATTTCAAGACTTTGAATCTGCTAAATATTTTCAAGGTTGCCAGCCGATTGAAGCCATTGCTGAAACCGGACCGAATTCACTTCGCTTTGGCCCCATGAAGCCCGTCGGTCTAACGGATCCTCGAAATGGAAATAAATTTCACGCAATCGTACAACTCAGGATTGATAATGTTTCACGCTCCTCTTACAATCTCGTTGGGTTTCAAACAAAACTTAAATACAATGAACAAAAAAAAGTTTTTTCCATGATACCCGGTTTAGAAAATGCTGAATTTCATCGATTTGGATCCATGCATAGAAATACTTATATCTGCACACCAAATCTTTTAAACCAAGACTTTTCACTTAAAAAGAACCCGACATTATTTTTTGCAGGACAAATTACTGGCGTCGAAGGGTATACTGAATCTTCTAGCATTGGACTTCTCGTTGCCCTTGCCATTGACTCAAGAGTACGGGGAATCAAATGGGAATTACCTCCTCAAGAATCTGTTTGGGGTGCGCTTTCACGATATTTATTTAGAATTTCACCTGAACACTTTCAGCCCATGAATGTAAATTTCAGTTTATTTTCTGAAGATGATTTTTCGAGTATTGATCATAAAATTAGAAAATTAGGAAAAAAAGAATGGCGCTCTAAAGTTGGAGAGCGATGCCTCCAGAATATACGTGAATGGAAAACCAAATTGTCACTATGAACTCTTATTTAGGTCCACTACTCCTTTTGATAAGTTCTGCAATTTGGTCAATCGACTTACTTGTACGATATCCTCTAATTCAAGTCGTTGACTCTGGAACCGTAGTATACTTTGAACACATATTCGCCCTATTGATTTTATTTCCATTATTTTTAAAACGTAAAACTATATTTAGAAAATTGAATCAAAAAGAATGGGGTGCGCTTTTTTTCATTGGCTTTCTTGGCTCTGGCATTGCCACTCTTTTTTTAACAGCGTCCTATCGATTTTTAAATCCTTCCGTGGCAATCTTACTTCAAAAAATTCAACCCATTATTACAATTATTGGGGCAAGGATTATTTTAAAAGAAAAATACTCATCAACATTTTATATTTGGATGCTGGTCTCAATTATAGGAGCTACTTTTCTTGCTAAACCAGAAATCTCAAATACTTCGCTGAGCGATACAAGATGGATTGGGCTTTTACTTGCATTGTTTGCTTCTTTTGCTTGGGGTCTTTCGACCGTTTTCGGCAAACTCCTCGGCCACAAATTGGATTTTTATTCTCTGACTTATGGAAGGTACCTTTTTGGGTTCCTGGGCTTGCTCTTATTATCTCTTCTCTCTTATATCTTTATTAATCCAGAGCATAGTTTATTAATTCTAGGAATGAACTCCGCATCTCTTTCTAAAGCTCAGAATTTATTTATTTCATCACAAGAGATACGAAATTCCTTTTTGTATATTGGACTTATTTCTGGAACATTTGCAATGCTGATCTATTATGCTGGACTTGTTCGAACTCAAGCAGCCAAAGCAGCACTTTATGAGTTATTTTTTCCTTTTTTTTCAGTCATCATTAACTGGATTTTTTTAAAACAAGAATTAACCGCAATTCAGGTTGTTGGCGGAATGTTTTTATTAATTTCAGCACATAAAACTTATCAAATTAAAATTGAAAATAAATAAACGATTGATGTGAATCAAAGGGCATCAAAAATAATATTGAGAATATTATAAAATAATAAAATAACCACCTCATCGCTCTATTCTTAGATTTTATCCAAACCAACGGTGAAGGGGTTTTCTGTAAAAATTCTACGGAAAAAAGGAATAGTATTAAAATAAGACAATATATTAACTCATTTTTCGAGAAAAGTAGCGTATAGTTTTCAATAGATTCAGTATTAAATACTATCTTCTTAAGAATATAATTACCTGTCGAAATATCTTCTGCTCTAAAATAAATCCAAGCAATGCATATAATGGCAAATACAAATATATTCTGAACCGATAAAATAATGTTATTAACTTTTAACTGTGTTTTTCTAAATTTTTTTATTGTGTTCTCTATAACTAAATAGACCCCATTCAGTCCACCCCATACTATAAAAGTCCAATTTGCTCCATGCCATAGACCACTGATCAAAAATGTAATCATTAAATTATACTGTAAACGTAAATAACCAACTCGATTTCCGCCTAAAGAAACATAAACATAATCTTTGAACCATGTTGAAAGTGAAATGTGCCATCTTCTCCAGAACTCTGAGATTGATTTTGAAAAATATGGGCGGTCAAAGTTTTCCATTAACTTAAACCCCATGGCTCTAGCAGCGCCAATGGCAATATCACTGTAGCCCGAAAAGTCGCAATAAATCTGAATTGCAAAAAAAACTGTGCATATCGTTAGAGTCAACCCGCTGAATGACGATGGATTCTCATAAGCTTTATTAACATAAAATGCCAGCCGATCGGCGATAACTATTTTCTTAAATAATCCCCATCCAATTCTTTTACCAGCCTCAAATATTTCCTCTATATTAAACTGATGCTCTTCATAAAACTGATGCAATAGATTTTGTGGTCGTTCGATTGGACCTGCAACTAATTGCGGATAAAACATCACATACAGCGTATAGATCCCAAAGTTTTTTTCGGCCTTTTGATTTCCACGATATACTTCGATTACGTAACTTAATGATTGAAACGTATGAAACGATAAGCCTATTGGAAGTATGACTTTCAGACCGGTAATTGAATAATTCCAACCCAACTGCTGTGCGATGAATTCAATATTTTTTTCTAGAAAACTAAAATATTTAAAAAACACTAAAACAATACAAGTTATTATTACACTGAAAATAAGTATTGCTTTTCTTTGTGCTAAATTACTACTTTTCTCGATATATATACCTGCAAAATAATCTACTATTATGGTTGTAAATAGTATGAGAATGTACTTTGGTATAAACCACATATAAAAAATGCAGCTAGCTGCCACCAAAAGAATCCATCGATATCTATGTGGTAATTTATAATATGCAAATGTTACAAAAATAAAATAAAATATAAATTCTATCGAATTAAAGAGCATGACCACTGCTTTCTTTATTTAGAATTTTTATCAATTCATCTGCAGCAAGTCTCACTCCTTCTGCATTCCAGTGTACGTCGTCAGTAAAATATAAGTATTTTTTATTTTTCATGTAATCATTTTTGAATATTGTTTCTAAATCAAGTGCTTCTATATTTTTTTGCTTCATAACCTCAATCAAGTCATGGTAAAATTTTCTTTCTATTTTAATTTTTAATTCGTCAGAATACACCGTTTCTCTTTGTGGGATTGGTACAAGAATGAATCGAATTCCTTGTTGATTCAGTTCTTCTTTGAGCTTATGAAAGTTTTTTGAAATCTCTCCTAGCTTGTTTTCGTCATAATTCAGCTTTGTTGATCCTTGAAAAAATATCAATTCAGATCTATCTACTGAATCAGTGAATTCAGTTCTAGTACGCTCATAAAGAGTTTTTCGCCGTAATGCATGCCTTATTATGGAAATGGATTGAAATTTTTGAATTGAATTAGGACTCAGTATACGATCCCATAATGATATTATTTTTTTATAATATTCATTGTTTTTTATCTTCCATATCAATTTTCTAGGTCCAGTATTTTTATCAAAAACTCTAGAATTAATAGTATCTTTGTATACTGATAATTGATTTTCATTCCTAACATAAATAATTGTTTTCGGTTTACCATATGCTCTGTCGTATAACTGAGACACCTCATCAATCTCTTTAGGAGCATAATTATAAGTGCAGATTCCCGTTTCTCTCTCAAGAACTTCTGACAATGTGTCCTTTTGATCTAGGCCTGTACCAACCACAAACGAATCTCCAACAACCAGAGTAAGTCCGTCTTCTTTGCAAAATTTTCTATTTCTAAATCCTGCACCATCTGTAAACCACTCGACGGGTTTTATTTTTTCATACATAGTTCCATGTCCCAAATCTCCTGTTTCATTTTTTTTACACACAGCTGAGGGATAAAATGGACCTGTAAATAATTTCGAACTATTTTTTACCGATAGAGCCTCCCAACAACGAAAGGTAAAATAATCTATTGGCAATAGAAATGTTTCAACGAAAATCCAAAGAATCAACGGAAATAAAAATATTAGTATTTTATATATATCTTTGCGTTTCAGCATTATCGCTTCTTGAAAGAACTTAAGTAATCCTTTTCATCAGTTAATTTTTCGATAGTTTCTTTTTCCCAAATTTTCATTTGCAACGTAAAATGGTAAAG
>CAZPTV010000087.1:0-6985 GCA_964589335.1 uncultured Bacteriovoracaceae bacterium | reverse complement strand
AACTGTTGCACATATTTATATGGATGAAAAAATAAAAGATTATATTTTATCCATTGTCTTTGCTTCTAGAATTCCTGAAAAGTATAGCTTGTCTGAAATTAAAAGCTTTATTCAAGTGGGTGCAAGTCCTAGAGCAACAATCTATTTAACAAAAGCAGCGCGTGCTTCAGCATTTTTAAGCGGACGTGGTTATGTTACTCCTGAAGATGTAAAGAGTATTGCCTATGATGTGTTGAGACATCGAATCCATATTACTTACGAAGCAGAAGCTGATGAAATCGATAGTGATCAAGTGATCAAAAGAATTTTAGATCGAATTGAAGTTCCTTAAAATATGGCCAAAAACGATAAATCTGACGAAATTCTAAAAAAAGTTCGCAGAATTGAAATCTCGACCAGAAAGACAATCGATACTATGCTTTCAGGGCAGTATCATACTCGTTTTCGAGGTCAGGGAATGCAGTTTTCTGAATTTCGAGAATATGCTGCAGGCGATGACATCAGACATATCGATTGGAAGGTAACAGCAAGAACGCAATCAACTCATATTAAAAAATTTGAGGAAGAACGCGATTTGACGATTACATTAATTTTAGATGTGAGTGCAAGCGGATTTTTTGGAAGTAAACAAAAAATGAAAACCGAAGCACTCGCAGAAGTATTGGCGCTTATTTCATTTGCTGCAGTTAAAAATAATGATCGCGTAGGACTGATATTATTTTCTGACCGCGTATTAAAACATATCCCTCCGAAAAAAGGATTGTCTCATGCGATGCGATTAATAGCTGATATTCTGCATACAGAGCCGCAACCCGGAAAAACAAATTTAAAAGAAGCTCTGGAGTTTTTTAGTAACGGGACAAAACAAACAGGAATCGCATTTATTGCGAGTGATTTTTATGCAGACAATTATGAAAAAATATTAAGAAAAGTCGGACGGAAACATGACGTTATTGCGTTGAGAATGATCGATCCAAGTGAAAAAGCAGTACCTAAGGTGGGTTGGATCGATATGATGGATGCCGAAACTGGAGAGCGTTTTTCAGTCAATACTGCGACCACTTCATTTCAGCAAAACTTTGAAAAAGAACGTTTGAAATTTGAAGCAGAATTGAATTCAAATTTTACTAAAGCAGGAATGGATCGACTCGATTTATATACAAATGAAGATTATTTTTCAAAAGTTGTAGGTTTTTTTAAAAATAGGCGAAAGAGAAAGACGATTAAATGAAATGTTTTGTGTGGGTTGTTTTCATCTTAATGATTACGATCTTCAATGTAAATGCAGAGATTTTGACGGCAAAAACAGATGTCATAAACCCTGATACACAAAAATTTACTGCAGGAGATCGGATCGCACTCATTGTACACTATTCTGATAAAGGTGATTTTCGGCCAAAAGTTGCTGAGGAGCTATCAAAAGGTGCTGTCGCTTGGGGACAAGGAAGAATATTAAGTTGGAAAAAAGATCCAAACGATAGTTCTCAATATTTTATAGATTTAACTTCATATACTCCGGGTGAGTATAAAATAGATCCGATTCCTTTTGTAGAGGCATCCAAACCAGATGTGATTGTTTTTCAATCAGAAGCATTGACGGTTAAATTTGAGATGGTCGAAGGGGATCGTGAAAAAGATGAAATATTTCATCCAACTGTTGTGGAGTTTCCAATTTATTATGTTGTTGGATTTGGTTTGATTGGCACATTAATTTCAGCGTTAGTTGTCTGGGCTATTATTAAAAAATTAAAATCTCGTATAAAGAAAATAATTGAAGAAGTGCTTGATCCTAGGCAGGAATTTGAAAAAAAGAAAAATGAAATTTTAGCGATGGAATATTTAAGGAGTGGATTATTTAAAAAACATTATTTTGCTGCAAGTGAAATGTTTAAAAGATTTATCTCTAGGGCATATAGCATTGATCTTGAAGATAAAACGACATCTGAAATGGCAAGTATACTTAGTGAATATGCTCGTGGTTCTATATTCCCGTTGAGTCTTGTTGATCAAATTATTAAAATATTTGAAGAAATGGATATCGTTAAATATACAGACAAGGCTCCTGATTTAGATTCAGCGAATTCACTTTTTCCAAGAATTACAATCATAGTGAGTGGTGCATGGCAGATGAGTCCAGTTCGTGAAGAATTGGAACAAAAAAAGAAAGAGGCAAATCGGTGAATTTTAAAAATCCGTACTTGCTGCTCTTAATATTGCCGGTTGTTTTCTCGTTATTAAGATCTATTCAAATTAAGAAATTTCCGTTTTTACAGAAAAAAGACCCGAGACTTTCAGTTCCGTGGAATCGCATTTGGAATCCGACAAAGGGAATGAAGTCAATTTCACCGAGGCTTCTTCACGCGATTGGATTTACTATTGCAGGTATATTCTTAGTAATCGCGTTTGCTCGTCCACAATCAAGTTTTCAAAAAATAAAAAAAAGTGTTGAAGGAATCGATATTATGTTGGTTCTTGATCTTTCTGCATCTATGCGTGTTGAAGACTTTAGAGATTCAAATCGATTTGATGTTGCAAAAAAAGTTATAGAAGAATTTATCGCTGGACGTGCAAACGACCGTATCGGGTTGCAAACGTTTTCCGGTGAGGCGGTAACTTTAGTTCCACCAACTTTAGATTATACTCTATTAACCCAATCACTGAGAAATACAGAAATCGGAAATTTAAAAGATGGTACCGCAATTGGAGATGCGCTTGCGACTGCAGTTGGACGAATGAAGGAAAGTACGGCAAAAAGTAAGGTGATCATTCTCGTCACTGACGGAGATAGTAATGTAGGACAAGTTGATCCGATGACCGCAGGAGAATTAGCAAAAGGATTTGGAATTAAAGTCTATAGCATTGCAATTGGAAGAGAAGGTCGAGTTGCAATGCCGTTTGTAAATAATGATATTTTTGGCCGAAAAATGAAGACTTATCAATATTTTGATAGTTCGATCAATCCAGAACTTCTTCAGGGCATTTCAAAGGCAACAAATGGCAAGTTCTACAGAGTTCAAGAAGATATTAAGGCATTTCGTGAAGTATTTGCTGAAATCGATCAATTGGAAAAAACAAAAGTTGAAACGCAAGAACAAGTAAGACATGAAGAACATTTCTTTGTTTTTTTAAAATTAGGAATACTTATTTTAGTTTGTACGTTTATTTTACAATACACGTATCTTAGGGTGTATCCATGAGGTTTCTATACTCTCACTATTTATTTTGGATTGCCGTTTTACCATTTGTGTATTTTATATGGTTGTTCCTGCAAAAAAAAATGGAAAAAGATTTTGATAAATTTATATCAATCGAAATGCAGTCTAAATTATTTCAAGGTAAGTCGCTAGGAAGAATTCGATTTAAGGTTTTCTTATTAATTTTATCTTTGGCATTTTTTATTTTGGCGCTATCCCGTCCGCAAATGGGTTCAAAAGAGGAGTCAGTCGTTACTGAAGGGATTGATGTCGTATTTTTATTAGATGTTTCGAATAGTATGTTAACTGAAGATGTGGTTCCTTCACGAATTAAAAAGGCAAAACACATTATAAAAACGTTTTTAGAAAAAATGGCCCAAGACAGAGTTGGAGTGGTTTTGTATGCAGGTTCGGCATATCCGGCGATTCCTCTGACAATAGATTATGATTATATTAAACAAACTCTTGAGGTTTTAAGTGAAAATTCTATTGCCAATCAAGGAACTGATTTAAATAAGGCACTGATGGTATCGTATGATTTAATCGATCGTGGTGGTGTAAATGATCCTGAAGTTACGCAAGATGGTAAAGGTAGGGCAATAATTATTTTGAGTGATGGAGAAACTCACAGCAAAGATAAGTCAGAGGCAATTGGTATTTTAAAAAAATCAGGAGTTACTGTTTATACAATTGGCATCGGAACCGAAAGAGGTGGCCCTATTCCAATGCGCGATACAAATGGAAACATGCTTGGATTGAAAAAAGATCGATCAGGAAGTGCAGTTCTTTCAAAGTTAGAGAGCAAAAGTCTAGAAGAGCTATCTAATGCGACAGGTGGGCTGTATTTTAATGCTTCAACAGATGAAGCTGAAGTCGATAATATTTTAAGGCATGCAAGTGGACTCGAGCATTCAGAAGGTGAAGGAAGAAAAATTATAGTTTACGAAGAGTTGTTTCAATATCCTCTCGGCATGGGATTGCTATTGTTTTTTATATTTCTATATATGTCGAATGTAAGCAAAAGTGTTGCGAATCTAACTTTGATATTAATATTTCTTTTTGCACAAACTGTATCTGCACAAACTACAATTCCAGAGTATCAGCAAAATAAAAAAGGAGTCGATGCGTATAAGGCAGAAGATTATCCTGAAGCAATCCGACGATTTGGTGAAGCTCAAGCAGAAAATCCAGACCAGTCTTTGCATTCACTTAATTTGGGAGATGCATTGTATCAGTCAAAATCTTATGAGCAGTCGATAAAAGAATTTGAAAAGCTTTCTAAAATAAAAGATCCAATTCTTGGCGCAATGGGAGATTACAATCAAGGACGTGCTTGGTCTGAATTAAAAGATCACGAAAAGGCAATTCAGTCTTATCAATCCGCGCTTGATCGATTGAATACAACTCCCGATGCAAGTGCTGAAATGATTGCAAAAATCAAACGCGCACTTCAAGAGTCACAACAACAAAAAAATAATCAAAAAAATCAAGAAAACGAAAATAAAGATAAAAAGCCGGATCAAAATGAAAATAAAGATCAAAAAGAAAATAAGGATCAAGAAAAAGAAAAGGATGAGCCAAAGCAGTATAAAAATCCAAAGCCAAAATTCAAGCCAGAAAAATTAAAAGAAGAAGATGCAAAGCGAATACTAAAGCAATTACAAGAACAAGAAAAGAAAACACAAAGTCGCTTAATGAAACAAAAAATTGAAAAAGGAAAAGAAGAAAAGCAGGATCAGGACTGGTGATGGACAAATCTCGCATTGAAAAAATAAAAGTATTCTGCGATGAGATGGCCGACGTACATAAATCGATATTTGATTCATTCGATGAAAAAAAATATTTTTGGACAACGTGGGCGGCATCTAAAAATAGATTTAACTCCGCATTACTTAGGGTTTTAATTCAGATAAAGTTTAAAAATACATCAACAGAATTCAATAAATTACATCGTGATAATGTATTTAAAAAGTCATGCGTTCATTTGTTTCGCTTCACGGTTTTGACTTATTATTCTAAGATTTTATTTCTTTTAAATAAGAATAAATTCAAAAAAAACGATGTCGTTTCAATTATTAAAACTTTTTCTTATGAAAATTCTTTTAATAATGACCAATTTAACGATCCGTTTTTTCCAAATCTTGAGACGATTACGAATGAAAAAAATCATGGCAAACCCATTCGTATTGTTGACCCAATCGGGCGCTTGATTCATACAGTAAAAGAATGTTCAAAGTCAGAATCAATACATCCATTTTTTCTATATTTGAATTTTTTTGATTTATTGAGATGCGTTCGATTTTTAATATTTAAGCCGCATTTCAATATTGAAAACAAAATATATTTTCAGAATAAAGATATTACGCAAGAATGTATTAAAATAATTAGTGATGATTTAAAAAGCCCCGATGCACTCCATTCGTTATTAATATATTACGCATTTAAAAATATATTCAAAAAATTTCAAGTACGTTTTGTTTGGATGTCGTACGAGTTAAATCCATGGGAGCGTTTGGTCTTAATTGCTAGAAATGAAGTGAGTAAAGATACAAAAATAATTTCATACCAGCAATCTGTCATACCTGAATCAAGTTTAAATTTATTCTTAACTGAAAAAGATAATTCTATTTCACCTCGACCAGATAAATTACTTTTGCCGGGAGATGAACCTGTTAAAATTTTAAAAGAATATGGTTCATATGCGGATATCCCTATTGATGCATCATGTGCCATACGTTATGGAGCTCTTAATTCATATAAATTAAAAAATGAAAAAATAGAAAAGACACTTCTCGTTGGGTTTGAGGGTGTACCCGAATCAGTGCGGATGGCAGATTTTGTTTTAAAAAATATAAATCAATTATCTGATTGGAAAATTATTTTTAGAACACATCCTGCATTACGCTGGAATTTATTAAGCATGGGTTTACAAAATCCTTTTCAATTTAAAAATATAGAATTATCTGAAACAAAAAGCGTATATGAAGATCTGCAGCGTGCAGGAGTAATGTTGTATTGGGGGAGTACGTTGTCATTGGAAGCATTGAAAGCAGGTGTTCCCAGCATCCATTTAGACATGGCTTCTGAATTTAGTATGGACCCATTATTTGACTGTAACGATAATAAGTGGACGATAGATTTAAATTCAAACTTGAAAACGCATTTAGATCAAATAAGTGAAATCGAATTAAATAAATTAAATATACTAAGAAAAGCCGGGGCAGATTATATTGATCGATATTTCTTTCCGATCACAATAGAAAATATGAAAAAATTTGCTTCGATTTAATTTTAAAGCATTTTTTTATTTAAAATATCGTGCAAATTCACAATGCCTTGGTATTTCCCATCCGCACTCGTTGCTACTAAAGCTGTAACTCTTGCTAATTCTGCTTTACGTACAGCCTCTGCGAGAAGAGAGTCGCAAGAGATTGTTTTAGGATTGGCGCTCATAATCGCTTGAGCTGTTAAATTTTGAAAATCAGGTTTTTGGAGTGCTCGTCTCAAGTCACCGTCAGTAACTACTCCTGCAATTTTTCCGCTTTCTTCTAGAATGACAACAATTCCGAGATTACTGGTACTCAGTTGATTGGCTAGAGTTTTGATTCCATCTGATTTTTTTGCTGTACCGGTTTTTTCTGGTGGGATCAATACATCAGTAACTCGAGAAAGTAATTTTTTACCAAGAGTTCCGCCCGGATGTAAAAATGCAAAGTCTTTTTCTGTGAAACCTTTTGCATTTACAAGTGCAACGGCAAGCGCGTCGCCAATGGCCATCGTTACAGTGGTGG
>CAZPTV010000086.1:0-6987 GCA_964589335.1 uncultured Bacteriovoracaceae bacterium | reverse complement strand
ATCGTATTCGCTAATTTTTCTAATTCTCTGGTTAGTGTTTCAAAATCTGGCGTTACAAAAAGCTGTGGCTGAGGCTTTGTAATATCAAACGCTTGCTTGATACAATCAATTGAGAATGGAACCTTCTTAACTGTGGCATCAAAACAATGATAACTTTCACCAACAGAAGACAATAATCCCGCGCCGTATATTTTTGGATTATCAAGTGGTCCAATCAAACCATATTCAAAAGTCCACCAACCCATACGCGTGAGTTCTGCCGCTTCACTCACCTCGACTACAGAAGCAGCTGCATCTTCCATTGCTTTTTGTGCATGTTCGATTTCTGCTTTTGTGGTAGCGGGATTTTCTTTTAAATCTGAAAGAATTCTAATTTTTTCGTATAAAGTTTCATCTTGATGGGTGTAAATAACTTTTCTTGCAATTTCACCATATCCTAATAAATATTTTGCAAATCCGGGATCTGCTAAAATTGGCGCATGTCCAGCAGCTTCGTGTACGATATCAGGTGCTGGAGTATAATCGATGTTTTCAACTTTTCTCATGTCACATGCAATTGGCAATATGCCAAGAGAAAGAAATTCCATGAAAGGAGCGGGAGGAATAAATCCAATAATCGGAATTGCACGCCAGCCAAATTTTTGTAGTTTTTCATCCATTTCAGATATGAGTGGAATTCGCTCAGTGTTGATTCCAGTTTTTTCTAAACCATCTAAATAAACTTTGTATGCATGTTTTGAAAAATATTTCTTAGAAAGGAGCATGATAAATCGCCAACTTGCATGGTCGATGGCATTATACAAAGACGCATCTTGTTTTGCGACATAAGGAGTTAAGTGTCTTGGCAATTCTCTGCTTGGACTCATGGTTTAAAATCTACCACTTCAATGCTTTTAATATCAAGCTTTGCAATACGTTCCCAGATTCTTAAACTCAAACTATCTGCACCGAGTAAAAGTACTTCTTCGTCGGTTTTTTCAATTTTTTTAGAATGTAATGCACTTGAAGGCATCGTTCCAATCCCACCAAAATGACTCATCCATTCTTTACGCAGACGTAAGGAGTTGCTGATAAATGCCTTTTCAAACTCAACATTCCATTTTTTATAAACTTTATTCCCGAATTCAAATGGGCTGACCACCAGATATTTTTGATTTTTATCATTCCAGACTATGGTTTGAAATCCTAGGGATTTACGAAATTTATGTTTTTTCCGTTGGGGTTCTTGAATAGTAAAAATTAAATCCAATTCATCACTGACAAATAATTTACTTAAATCATCTAAATCATAGATATCGAGCTCTATCGTTTTTAGAGGACTTTTTGTCAGCAAATATTCACAAAGCTTTAATGCGAAACCAGAAATTCCCTCTAGAGTACCCACTCTTAAGTGCGTTGTTTCAAGGCCTTTAACAATTTCGTGAATTTCAGAGTCAAATTTTCGCTCGAATCGATGATAGAAATCGGCTAACTCATGCGCCATTTTTGTCCAACTTGATTTACGCTTTGAACTTCGCTCGAGTAAATGAACGCTCAATTCTTTTTCTAATTTTGAAATGATTCTAGAGAGTTGCGGCTGACTTAATGCAATATGATCCGACGCGTCACTTAAATTCGCATAACCTATTGCACGTGAAAGAACTGAAAGTTCGTTAGATAATTCAGAGAGATTTTCTTTATTCATTTTATGTATAATAAGTTATATATTATACATTTTACCTATGAAAGGAAAATATGTATACAATCGAATATTCAGAAGAATTTGGTTGCTCCTCTGGATAAGGCATTCAACCCCAATTACCCCATAATTAACTGAATGCCCTCAAAGATAAAACTTTGAAAGAACGAGGAGCTCCCAACCCCAACCCCAAAAATTAAAAATAAAATTTTACCACTTACCAGAACTACCGCCACCACCAAATCCACCACCGCCACCACTAAATCCGCCGCCTCCGAATCCACCACCGCCACCATACCATCCACCCAATATTCCACGTCTTCTTCTTCTACGACCAAAAATGATGAATAAAATGATGAAAAAGATTAATTTACCTAATGTTAATTCACCCTTGCGATTTGCGCGTACATTTTTTGGATTTTTAATTTCTATGTTTTGAGAAATTTCTTCGTTACTCACCACTGAAACTATGGCTTGTATTCCAAACAATAAGCCCTCATTAAAGTTTCCATTTTTAAATCGCGGAGCTATTACATTACGAATAATGCGATTGGATTGCGCATCGGTAAGTACACCTTCTAAACCATAACCGACTTCTATTCGAATATCGCGATCATCACGAGAGATTAGTAGCAAAACACCATTATCTTTTCCTTTTTTTCCTAATTTCCATTCATTAACAACACGAATTGAAAAGTCCTCGAGTGAATCTCCTTCTAAAGAAGGTATGGTTAACAATGCAACTTGATCAGTCGTTTTATTTTCATGATTTATTAATATAGATTCAATTTGTTGTTTTGTATTTGAATCAAGCATCTGCGCATTGTCCACAACGCGACCAGAAAGCGTTGGTACATTTAATGCGTAGCAATTCACACTAAACAATAATAGTAATATTATTTTATTTATTTTCATCATCGAAACGCAATTCATTTGAAAGTTCATTTTGATCGCCACTTACAATTGTGAATCCATTTTTTAAAAGTAATGATTCACATCTTTGAATTATTTCAATGAGTCCGTCTTTATATTTTTTTAATTTAATTTTTGTAACAAAATTTTTAACAATCTCATCCCACTGATCTTGAGAAACTTTTTTACTAATACCACTATCTCCAAGAATCACCACTTGGCGCTCTTGCATACTAATAAATATTAATATTCCTGTTCGTTGTTTTGTATTGAATACTTCGTGATCTAAAAACGAAAGCCGCGCTCGACGATTGACTGCTTCATTTCGATGAAAACTACCTGCAAAAAAAACCCTTAAGCTTGAAACGTAAAAAACCAGGATGTATCCGACAGAAGCAAACGCTAAAAATAAATAAATTGGATTTGCAAAAATATTCCATGGATTCATCATGTACGCTAATTCTGAAAACATGAGCCCAACGATTCCAAATGCTAAACCCGCTTTTGCTGGGGCATCATAATAGGTACTGCTTCTTTGTACGATTACTGGAACAATCTCTCCACTGATCTTCTTTTCAGACTCATGAACGATACTCTCAATTTCTTTGATTTCTACATCTGTCAAAAAATTTTTCATAAAGTTAAAAACTAACTTTAGGTGGTTGTGCTAACTCTTTTTCATTTTCGACTTTAAATTGAGGTTTCTTTTCGTGGTGGAAGAAAATGGAATTCGTAATATTGGTTGGAAATACTGATACCAAATTATTAAATTCTTTTACTGTTTGTATATATCGATTTCGAGCAACCGTAATTCTATTTTCCGTTCCTTCTAATTGAGCTTGAAGATCTCTAAAATTTTCATTCGCCTTCAGTTGCGGATATTGTTCTGCTACGACTAAAAGTCTAGAAAGCGCCGATGAAAGCTCACCTTGTGCTTTTTGAAAATCGGCCATTTTGGCTTCATTTAAATCTTTAAAATTAATGTTCGTTTGAGTAGCCTTCGCTCTTGCAGAGACTACCTTTTCTAACGTTTCTTGCTCATGTTTTGCATAACCCTTAACTGTATTTACAAGATTTGGAATAAGATCGGCTCTTCGTTGATATTGATTGAGCACTTCGGACCAACCTGCTTCAACCTCATTTTGTTGCATTGGAATTGAACGAATTCCACAACCTGTAAATGCAAAACTAACAAGCAATATAATGAATAAACTAATTTTTGATTTTGTCATAGGAAGCAATGTTATAGCTTCCTATGACACGTTTCAAGGCAATTTATTTTATGACTTTATTTAATCTAAAAATAGGAGCATTGCACACGCTAACTTCGAGTAGGCGAGCAATTCCTGATACTTCATTGCTTACAACCATTTCTAAATCAGCATCTCCAACATAACTACCAGCATAATACTTTGTGAGACTCCCATTTACTGTTTTAGCATTTACAGTTTTAGATGCGCCTGCAGAATCCAAAAAAGTATAACTTGAGTCTGTGCCCATGCTTAATCTAGAAACATAAGTATATTTAGGATTAAAAAAGCTAGACCATATCAAGGCTGCAGCATTTCCACTCTGCTTCGTATATTTTGCAGTATCAACATTCACGTCAACTCCATCTGTAAAATATCTTGAAGGAACAGAAAGTAGAACCTTGGTTTGTGATCCATCACAATTTACTTTCCAAGTTCTTGGTGTCCAGTTGGGTGGCACTTGGCAACCCGAAGAACAACCCATACTCAATTGAAAAGTGCAATCTGATTCAAGCATTTCAATTTCATCACCACATTTAAAAGTATCCATGAGTCCAGATCCTTTTAAATATTCAGTAAGTGCAGCATCTGACGTAACACTGTGTTCAGCTTTTGCTATATTGGTTAATAATAACATCGACAAGATTAGGGTTAAGTATTTCATATAAAAATCTCCTTATTTTAATAATGTTTTTTGATTGTGAAATTAAGCAAATTGCAGAGATTTCACATTTAATTTATTTAAGTGCGATTCCTTCAAGAATTACGCAGCGGCCTTGTGAAAAAAATGTCGCATTTTTAATATAACGAGCGTTCTTTTCTTTTTGTGCTTTTGTGATTACCTCATCCATCAAACCGATATCGCCCGAAGACTTATCTGTAGAAACGGGATCGTCTCCCATGCAATACTGTGATGTCACAGGACCCAACTCTTGCAATTTATCAATTTTTTCATTGCTCGAAGTTTCAGTCATTGAAACTACCGGTGTTGATAAAATTTGTGAACGGTGCGCACAACCCTCGCCCACTACTGCAAGCAAATTAATTAAAAGAAATACTTTCATTTTCATTATTTTTGTATTCATAGATAACCTGTACCTTTCACAACTAAACATTTTTTGCCAACCACGTACGCATTAAAGCCGTCGTTTTCGGTGCTGACATTGTTAATATAACGAACTGCGCTTCCGTTTCGTAACGCTGAAGAATCTGCTTTAATGGTCGAAAGTATTCCGGAATCCGCTTGAGAACGAGCATTTGCAAATGCCTTATCTAACGTCGGATCTCCACCCATTTGATATCCGAGAATACTCCACGTACAATCTTGTCCTCGAATTGGGCCAACTGATTTTCCTTTTTCTACTTCTTCTTCGAACGAAACCATTTTTACATTTTTAGAATACGGATAACTTGCGCAACCCGATGCTAAAACTAAGGTTAATAATATTATTGTTTTCATTTACTCCTCCTTTGATTTTTGGAATAATTTTTGTTCTGAATTTTGGACACACGTATAGCGTATGATGAGTTTCATCATTGTTTTTTCCTCACTTTTTTAGGTTTTTACTGCGTTAGACTACTTTGATTCAGGATTTTCCAGTTATCAGCTAAGCGCTTAGCTTCTAAACTAGAGCTTCCACAAGTTTTTTCAAAATTGATCGATTGATCATAATTGTAAAATACAGCGTCTCCTAAGGTTAGTTTTTTAGATTTTCCAGAGCTTGGATAATTTGCACAAACCAAATCATTTTCATCAGAAGTAAGGCTATATTTTGGAAAACCATTTTTATAAGCTGGGTAAATTCCTGGTAAGATTGAAAAACGAATATCATAACCAATCACCCCTACCGTCAATGAAGTGCTTCCAGTATCAACTTGAAACTCATTGGTAATTAAATCTCTATTAAAACGAATGCAGTTTTTATTATCTAAACATGCAAGTACAACTCCTGACCTACCTAAAGCTGATGCATTTGCTCCATAAGCATAACGTCCAAGTTTATCAAACATGATCAGTTCATTTGAAATTTTTCCAAAAACTAAACTCAGAAGCTCTTGATTGGCTTGAGATGCTAAAAACAAGTAGCAGTCCGTTGGTGATTGTTCATGCTCACAAGAAATATAAGATCTTTTCGTATTTAAAAAATATCCCCACGTTGCATTAGATTCAACTTCCATATCGGATCCACCCATTTGGTGCAGGTATAAATCTTCATCTTTATTAACTTCATAGTTTTTATAAAAATTGAAATTTTTTGCTGTAATCGATTGAATAAGGTTTTCTTTTAAGAAAATTCCAAAAACATTTGAAGCGTCAAACGGAATAGATTGAAGTTGTAATTGATTGGATAAGTTTTTTAAGTATGTCTCATTAAATTGTACTGAATCAATGCTTGATTGCGCTCGATATGACAAATCTAAAACAGCTGGCCAACCTACACAACGACCAATGTTAAGACCATTTTGATTTATTTCAATGACAGTGCATAGGTTTTTTGTTTTTTCATAAGATTCTTTTGCACTACATCTGGAATCGCAACCACCAAATCTTAATTCATCTATGACTCCATCTATTTTAATATGATATTCATCATTCATCAGTTCAACTTGAGTCGGCTCTTCTTGCGGATCAAGGAACATCGGTATTGATCTCTGTACGAAATCATCACAATTATTTTTACAATGCCCAAGAATACCAATTACTCGGTTTGTTAAAGCTACCGTAGGTAACGGATCATCTAATTCTTCATTATCACTTAAATTCCATAACCTAGTCAACGGGGCTTCAAAAGTGAGATTACCTAAATATTTTTTAACTGGAATATCGGTATATTCAAATTTTCTATCTTTCATAAATCGGATCGTTTCATAAGAAGTAATTCCATGAATCTGAATCGAATGTACAAATGCATTCATAATACGAACTTGAATGGAATTTGTATGACCATAGGCTATTGCTTCTCGATAAATGAGCTCATGAAGAACCAATGATGCTTTTTGTTGTTCGCTCAAGAGATTCCATAAATCTTCATTAACAATATATCGTTTATCTCCAGCCATTCTTGGTTTTGCTTGAATAATAGCTGTTTCTAATCGGCATCCCTTTGGAATGGCTATAAACTGAGCATCACGAACGTCTCCTAGGTC
>CAZPTV010000085.1:0-7024 GCA_964589335.1 uncultured Bacteriovoracaceae bacterium | reverse complement strand
CAAGCAAAGGAGCAAGGTCTAAAACAACCTTTACTTGGTGGAGATGGTTGGGATGCAGAAAAATTAATCGAAGGTGCTGGTGACTCTTTGAATGGTAGTTTCTTCAGTAATCACTATTCACCAGACGATACTAGCCCAAGGGTACAAAACTTTATTAAAGACTTTCAAGCGGTGTATAATTCAGTTCCTGATGGTCTTGCAGCAATGGGTTATGATGCTGCAATCATACTTATCGATGCAATGAAAAAAGCAAAATCACTTGCAGGAAATGATTTGCGCGAAGCGATTGCCGCTACAAAAGATTTTGCAGCCGTAACAGGTAATATCACAATTAATGCCGACCGCGATGCTGTTAAATCTGCAGTCATCCTTGAAATCAAAGATAAAAAATATGTATTCAAGGAAAAAATTAATCCTTAAGAAAAATGGTTGAATTATTCCAGCACATCATTAATGGAATTGGATTGGGTGCGATCTACGCATTGATCGCACTCGGTTATACAATGGTGTTTGGAATTTTACAGTTAATCAACTTCGCGCACTCTGATGTTTACATGTTGGGAGCTTTTTTTGGGTATTATACTTCAAAATATTTTGGTCTAGCCGATCGACCAGGGATTGCATCATTATTAATTGCAATTTCATGTAGTATTATAGGCTGTGCGCTTGTTGGGTTTTGCATAGAACGATTTGCATACCGTCCATTGCGAAAATCACCACGCATCAATGTACTAATTACTGCTGTTGGTATTTCGTTATTTTTAGAGTTTGGTTGCCAAATAATATTTGGCGCAGATCCAAAATTTTTTCCTGAAATTATTAAAACTGGCGAACCACTTCAACTTGCTGGCGTGCAATTTAATGTAAACCAATTGATCGTTTTTATTGTTAGTATTTCGCTCATGCTCATTCTTCGATACATCATATTTAAAACGAAAACTGGAAAAGCGATGCGAGCAGTATCTTTTAACCATTCTTCTGCTGCTTTAATGGGTATTCCTGTCGATCGAGTCATCAGCATAACATTTATGATCGGATCAGGATTAGCCGGCGCAGCAGGGGTTCTAGTCGGTCTAACCTATCCTAAAATTGATCCTTTAATGGGTGTAATGTTCGGATTGAAAGCTTTTGTAGCAGCTGTGGTTGGAGGAATTGGAAATATTTCAGGAGCCGTACTTGGAGCCCTCATTATGGGAATTGCTGAATCTTTAGTCATTGGATACCTTGCCTCTACATATCGAGATGCTCTTTCTTTTTCTATTTTAATTTTAATTTTACTTTTTAAACCTTCAGGTCTGCTGGGTAAAAATGTGAGGGAGAAAGTTTAATGAATAAACTGAACTCATTTCACAAACAAATACTATTGATCGTTCTTGGAATATTTTTATTTTCAATACTCAGTCCAGTTATACCACAAATGCTAAATCCATATTATTTTCAAGTTTTAATGTATGCTGGAATTAATATTACTTTGGCAGTTTCATTAAATCTTGTAAATGGACTTACCGGTCAGTTTTCAATGGGGCATGCGGGCTTTATGTCTGTCGGTGCTTACACTTCAGCATTTCTTACATTAAATTATTTTAGTAAATTAGAAATTGCGGGGCTTTCTCCAGCTTTAAGTCAAATGATATTTTTTGCAATCGCACTCTATGTTGGTGGTCTTGCATCTGCACTCTTGGGATATATTGTTGGTTTACCTTCACTCCGCCTTAAAGGCGATTATCTCGCAATTGTAACACTTGGGTTTGGTGAAATTATTCGTGTTCTTATTTTGAACATTGATACTATTGGTGGCGCAAGAGGCTTACCAGGGGTACCTGCTTGGACAAGCTTTGGCTGGGTATTTGGAATTGCATTCTTATGTATCATCACAATTCAAAGTTTGATGAAATCCTCGCACGGTAGATCTTTTCTTGCGGTTCGAGAAGATGAGATTGCTGCCGAAGCAACGGGTGTAAATACTACAAAATATAAAGTGACCGCATTTGTAATTGGGGCATTTTTCGCTGGAGTATCTGGTGGATTATTTGGACACTTATTAACTTATCTGAATCCACAAACATTTGATTTTAATAAAAGCTTTGAAATTATCATCATGGTTGTATTAGGTGGCATGGGATCAACAAGTGGTGCTGTATTGGCTGCTATTTTCTTAACTGCACTTCGTGAACTATTACGTCCACTTCAAGAAATTACAAAAATTGATCTTCGCATGGTTATATATTCATTCATGTTAATTCTATTGATGTTAACCAGACCAAATGGATTCTTTGGTACAAAAGAAATTACAGATTATTATCCATTTAAGAAATTAAAGAAAAAAGAGGACGCTCGTGCCGGCTGAAACCTCACTTCTTAAAGTATCCAATTTAACGATGCAGTTTGGTGGAATTCGTGCTGTAAGTCAGCTCAATTTAGAAGTTCGCGAAGGAAGTATCACTGCTTTAATTGGGCCCAATGGTGCTGGTAAAACTACAGTATTTAACATGTTAACTGGAGTATATGAACCCACTGAAGGGCAAATACTCTTTCATAATCACACATTAAATGGTCTTAAGCCTTATCAAATTGCCAGCCGAGGAGTTGCAAGAACATTTCAAAATATTCGTTTATTTAAAAATTTATCAGTACTCGATAATGTTCGTATTGGTTGTGATATCTCAAAACAACATGGATTAATTGCTTCTGTGTTGAGAACTCCTTCATTTTTAAAATATGAAGAATCCTCAATACAAAAATCACTTTCATTATTAAAAATATTTGATCTAGATTCACGTGCTTATGATTTAGCAAAAAATTTGCCATATGGTGCTCAAAGACGACTTGAAATCGCTCGAGCACTAGCAACTAATGTAAAATTAATTTTATTAGATGAACCTGCTGCAGGAATGAACAGCCAGGAAACAGCCGAACTCATGAAAACCATTCAACACATTCGTGATGAATTTGGTTTAACTGTGCTTCTCATCGAACATGATATGAAATTAGTCATGGGTATTAGTGAAAAAATCTATGTATTAGATTATGGAGTTAAAATTGCCGAAGGACTACCTGCTGAAATACAAAAAGATCCGAGAGTCATAGAAGCATATTTAGGAAAAGCAAAAGATAAGAAAAAAGAAGGCGTACTACAATGAGTAGCTCGAACAATACACTTCTTGAATTTGTAGATGTTGATGTACACTATGGTGCAATCCATGCACTAAAAGGTATTTCTTTTAAAGTTGAAACAGGAAAAATTGTCACATTAGTGGGTGCAAATGGCGCGGGTAAATCTACCACTCTTCGTACGATCAGTGGATTGATTCAACCAAGTAAAGGCACTGTTCTCTTTAATGGAAATAAAATTAATGGATTGAGAGCTGACTTAGTTGTTGGATTAGGAATCAGTCATGCTCCAGAGGGCCGCGGTATATTTGCGAATATGACGGTTGAAGAAAATCTTGAAATGGGTGCTTACCTTCGAAATGATAAAAAAACATTAATTGAAGATAAAGAAAAAGTATTTGAACTCTTTCCAAGAATTAAAGAAAGATTATGGCAAGTGGCAGGAACACTATCTGGCGGTGAACAACAAATGGTAGCTATTGGACGCGCGCTGATGAATCGTCCAAAAATATTACTCCTTGATGAGCCCTCTTTAGGTCTTGCTCCACAAATCATTGAAAAAATATTTGAAATTATTGTTAAAGTGAATGAACAAGGTACAACCATTCTACTTGTTGAACAAAATGCACTTCTTGCACTTGAAGTTGCAAATCATGCAATTGTCCTTGAAACAGGCAAAATTGTTACTCAAGGAAATAGTAAAGACCTTCTAAATTCTGAAGAAATTAGAAAAGCCTACTTAGGCGAATAAACGTTAATATTACTTGCAAGACAATCTGATTCGGTTCATCATTTCATTATGATTCGCAAAGGAATTGCACTCATATTTCAAGTTTTTACCTTAATATGGATATTCACATCTTTTGTGTTTGCAGAAGATCTAATCGGAACAACAAGCAATTCAACGATGTCTGACTTGCCTTCCGCTTCTTCTGATATTGAACAACTTGGTACAGTAGACGACACATCTTCAAACGATCAAACATCTAATTCTACTACAGCTCAATCCACAGCAGAAAAAGAAAGCGAAGATGAACTCAACCAAGTCATTGAAGACAATCCTAATGTTGTTGATCAAGAGAATTTAGATAATCTCGCTGATGATACTGTAGCCTCTTCGAGTGGAGATGCTCCCTTACCTTCTCCGACTGCCAATTTTGAAGCCTACGAATCTGCAAGGAGAGCTCGTTTTGGTGAACGCAATACTCCTCATTGGGCAGTCAATTTAGTCTTACAACCCAAAGCATTTCGTAATGTTGAATTTCGTCAACCAACTCCTGTAATCAATACGACCGGACAAGCAGTGAGCATGAAACTTCCTCGATTCCGTGGCGGCACAATTGCTGGTGAAAGAATTTTATTTCAAACATTAAGTAAATGTGCTTTTGGATTAGAAGGTGGAGCTTATTCAAGCACAAATATGGATGGGTATAGTAATCTCGCTATTGGATTACTAACCATGGGCCCATATTTAAACTATCAACTCAAATTTTTTGATAAACAGTGGATTGTTCCAACCGGACAAGTGAAACAAGAAATCGTAGTTCAAAACTATGCGTACACTGGAAATAAAAACAGAGATTTAAGTTTTGTAGGAAGATTAGATTTGGGTGCAATGATCTATTTAAATTTCTTAGACAAAGATGATTCAAGCCAAATGAGTGCAAATTATGGAGTAAAACACACTTATTTGATGGCATTTTGGACTGTTGCACATGACTTTTCGAACACTCGATTAAAACTTTCTGAACACTCCTACCGGGGTGGCTTTAAGTTTGAATTCTAATTTTACATGAAGACACCCAATCGCTTGATTCATGAGTCGAGTCCCTATTTATTGCAACATGCATATAACCCTGTGGATTGGTTTCCGTGGGGTGATGAAGCTTTTCAAAAATCAAAATCTGAAAACAAGCCTATACTTTTATCGATCGGATACACTGCTTGTCATTGGTGTCATGTAATGGAAAAAGAATCTTTTGAAAACGTTTTGACTGCAAAAATAATGAATCAAAGTTTCGTCTGTATAAAAGTTGACCGCGAAGAACGTCCTGACCTAGATCAAATATATCAAAATGTTGCTCAAATTCTGACACGATCTGGAGGCTGGCCTTTAACTGTTTTCTTAACTCCAGATAAAACTCCATTTTTTGGAGGTACGTATTTTCCACCTGAAAATAGATTTGGAAGACCAGAGTTTCCACAACTCCTCCATTCTATTTCTGAGGCTTGGAAGAATCAGCGCAATGATATTTTAGAAAATGAACATCAGTTAATGCATGCTATGCGTTCACTTGAAACAATTGAACTACAAGAAAATGAAAGACCCACAAAAGAGAAGCTCATCGAAATTCGAAATAAAATTTATAACTATGGAGATTTTGAAAATGGAGGTTTTGGTGATCATCCAAAATTTCCACAAACATCTTCACTAACATTTCTTTTACGATTTGGAATTAGTACTGACGATTCAGAAGCAATCGAGTTTGTTAGAAAAAGTTTAGTTAAAATGTCATGGGGTGGAATTCATGATCAAATTGGAGGAGGATTTCATCGCTATTCAGTAGATGCAACTTGGACAATTCCCCACTTTGAAAAAATGCTCTATGACAATGCACTTTTACTAAAATTATATTCCGAATTTCTTTTAAACGTTGAATCTGATCTAGAAACAACGAGTTTATTCACATGTACCGTTGAAAATATAGTTCAATTTCTTAAAAGAGATTTGCTTTCAAAAGATGGTGTGTTTTTCTCAAGTTACGATGCAGACTCAAATACCCCTGAAGGTGAATCTGAAGAAGGTTATTATTACACATGGGATGAAAATGAATTTTCACAAATCCTTACAAAAGATGAATTAAATCTGTTTAAGAAATATTTTCAAATTCTTCCGCACGGTAATTTTGAAAATGGAAAAACAAATTTACAAGTGCAAATGTCTTTATCTGAATGTGCACATCAATTAAACATTTCAATTGATGTATTACATTCAACCCTTAGAGAAGCTAAATTAAAATGTTTAAATTTCAGAAAAAACAGACCGAAGCCAACTCTTGATGATAAAATATTAATCGCATGGAATGCATTAGCGATTTCTGGATTATCTTGGGCCTCTAGAGCATTGGAAAAATACCATTCAATTGAATGGTCAGAGAATGCTAAAAATCTAGCTCTCAATGCTTACAAATTTATTAAATCTCAATGTTGCAATAGTGAATATAAACTCATCACTGTATACAAAGAAGGCCAAAAAAAAGGGCCAGGATTTTTAGATGAATATGCATTTATGGCAAATGCAGCTCTAGAATTATCAAGAGTTGTCGATAGCAATTTTTCAGAAGAACTGATTCTAGATTCAGAAAATTGGAATAAAATTATTATCGATCAATTTCAATCAAATGATCATACTTATTATTTTACTCCAAATGATCATGAAGAATTAATCTTACGTCCGAAAACAATTTGGGATCAATCAATGCCTTCTGGAATGGCCATCACTATTCAAAATCAATTGATACTGTCTGAACTTCAATCAAATTCTAATTATTTAAGTATGGCAGACAAAAGTATTTTCACATTATTTCCAAAATGCATTGACTACCCTACGGGTTGTGCTGAACTCGCAATTGCAGCTTTAATGTTTAAATGTGGAGTCATTACTCATTCAACAAAGTTAAAATTAAATCATCCATTTGTGTTTTATAAGAAAAATGAGAGTTTAGTTTATTGCCAAAAACTGAGCTGCCACCAAATTACATCTAACTTTCAGTCAGATTACATTAAATTACTTAAATTATAGGCTTTTGTTTCGCATCACACTTTTCTTTCTTGACCCTTGTTAACCTGACTATTAATAATAAAAAAACTTCAGTTATTCGTCTGTGTTGGAATTGGTAGACACGTAATTTTA
>CAZPTV010000084.1:0-7076 GCA_964589335.1 uncultured Bacteriovoracaceae bacterium | reverse complement strand
CTAGTTGAAATATTAAAACAAGGTCAATACAGTCCGTTCTCAGTAGAAAAACAAGTTGTAATAATTTATGCGGGCGTTAACGGTTACTTAGATAATTTCCCTACAAATAAATTAGCTCAATATGAAGTTGAATTGATTAAATTTATTGAATCAAAACATCCAAGCCTAATGAGTGAAATTATTAGCGTTGGTAAAATTGATGATTCAATAAAAGGAAAACTAGAAGCAGTATTAAAAGAATTTGGAAATATTTTTCAGCCCTAATAAGAAGGAATAATGGCAAGCGCAAAGGATTTAAGAAAAAGAATTACGAGCGTTAAAAACACGCAGCAGATTACGAAAGCCATGAAAATGGTTTCGGCTGCAAAACTCCGACGTGCGCAAAATAATATTTTATCACTTAGGCCCTATTCTAAAGAATTACAAAAAATGATCGGAAATCTTTCCGCCACACTTGAAGACAGCTTTCAGAATCCACTTCTTGAAAAAAGAGATTCAAACGAAAAAGCACTGATCATTTTAGTTACGTCTGATCGAGGCCTTTGTGGTGCACTTAACGGTGGCGCAATTAAGTTGGCTTTTCGATTAATGAAAGAATATTCGAATCAATACAAAAAAGTGGATTTGGCATTCATAGGAAAAAAAGGTTTTGAATATTTTAAGTCCAGAAAATCCGGCAAACTATACAGTGATTATTTCTTTAAATTGGATTTTAAAAAATGCAAAGATTTATCAAATGAATTAATCAATCTATATCTAACAAAAGAGTACGATAGAATTGATTTTGTTTTTAGTGAATTTAAATCCGCGATCAGCCAAAGACCTGAAGTCGAAGTATTTTTGCCAATTGCTCAAAAATTTACGGGGGAAAAACACGCAACACCAACGATATTTGAGCCTAATGCAGATAAAATTATAGCCGAACTTTTGCCAAAACATTTTGCAACACAAATTTATAGAATTTTACTTGAGAATATTGCGAGCGAACACGCTGCTAGAATGAGTGCAATGGAAAATGCTACTAAAAATGCAAGTGAAATGATTCGTAAGCTTACTCTTGAATACAATAAGACAAGACAGGCAGGCATTACTAAAGAATTGCTTGAAATTGTTTCGGGTAGTGAAGCACTTAAGGGTTGAGTTAGATAGATTTAAACAAGGAGAAAAAAATGTCAGCAATGGCACATGGTACACAAAAAGGAAAAATCAAACAGATCATTGGACCGATCGTGGACGTATCTTTTGATACAGGACATTTGCCCGCGATATACAATGCGCTTCGATTATCAAATCCATCGATTAGCGAAAAAGCAGATAATCTTGTTTTAGAAGTTGCACAGCATTTAGGAGAAAACACTGTTCGTTGTGTTGCTATGGATACGACCGACGGTCTTGTTCGAGGGATGGATGTAACAGACACTGGAAATCAAATCATGGCTCCAGTAGGAAAAGAAACTTTAGGTAGAATTCTAAATGTTATCGGTGAACCCGTAGATGAAAAAGGTCCTGTGGGGGCGAAAAAGTTTTATCCAATTCATAAGGCTCCACCAACATTTAAGGAACAGTCTGTTAATATTCAACCATTTAATACAGGGATTAAGGTTATTGATCTTCTTGCACCATATGTGAAGGGTGGAAAAATCGGACTCTTCGGTGGAGCGGGCGTCGGAAAAACTGTTTTGATTCAAGAATTAATTAATAACGTTGCCACACACCACGGCGGTTACTCCGTATTTGCTGGAGTGGGTGAGCGTACAAGAGAAGGAAACGACCTTTGGGTTGAAATGACTGAGTCTGGAGTTATTAATAAGACTGCACTTGTATACGGCCAGATGAATGAACCGCCTGGTGCGCGTGCGCGTGTAGCGTTGACTGCACTTTCGATTGCAGAATATTTTCGCGATGAAGAAAATCAAGACGTTCTCATGTTCGTAGATAATATTTTTAGATTTACTCAGGCAGGATCAGAAGTGTCTGCGTTGCTCGGCCGTATCCCAAGCGCGGTCGGATATCAGCCAACACTTGCAACTGAAATGGGTGAGTTGCAAGAGCGTATTACAACTACGAACAAAGGTTCCGTTACATCCATTCAAGCAATTTACGTTCCGGCAGACGATTATACAGATCCAGCTCCGGCAACAGCATTTGCTCATCTTGATGCAACAACCAATCTTTCTCGACAAATTTCAGAGCTTGGAATTTATCCTGCAGTAGATCCGCTTGCATCAACATCACGTATTCTTGATCCAAACATTGTTGGGCAAGAGCACTATTCCGTTGCACGTAGAGTTCAATCTATTCTTCAAAGGTACAAAGACTTACAAGATATTATTGCGATTCTTGGTATGGATGAATTATCTGAAGAAGATAAGCTTATTGTTTCGAGAGCACGTAAAATTCAACGATTTTTATCTCAACCGTTTACAGTTGCAGAACAGTTTACGGGCTTAAAAGGTAAGTTTGTTAAAATTGAAGACACAATTCGTGGCTTTAAAGAAATTTACGAAGGCAAACACGATGATTTACCCGAGCAAGCATTTTATCTAGTGGGTACAATCGAAGATGCGGTCGAGAAAGCAAAGACGTTAACATAAGTTATGTTAAAATTAACACTTGCAACACCCGAAAGAAAAATTGCCGGCTCAATACCTGTGAAGTCGGTTACATTACCAACAGTTGACGGTGAAATTACAATTCTACCCAACCACGCCACTTATATGGGTGTGGTTGGTGTTGGAATTATTTCTTTCGAACAAGACACAGGAAAAAAGCAAGCAGGACATGTGGCGCATGGATTTATTCAAATCATGAATGAAGAAGTGATTATCCTTGCAGATCGATTAGAGTTAGCACATGAAATTGATATAGAGAGAGCTAAGCGAGCTCAGCAAAAAGCAGAAGATGCGCTAAAGGCAAAATCAAACTTCGACGAAGATCATATAAAATGGGTAGCCAAGCTTGAAAGAGCAAAAATGCGTCAGATGGCTTCAAAGTATTTGCCTATGCAATAAATTGAGTTTTCTTTTTTTCGAACTCAGGTAATATTTTAGTTAAGTGATACAATATTAACATCACGGAAGATGTAATGAAGAAGATGATACGAAAAATATGCAATGGATTTGCATTCGTTGGTGCTGCATTCGCAGTACTAATCGCGTACGTTTCTATTTTATATAGCTCAGAGTTTTCGAAGCAAATAAGCCTAAATTTCGCAAAAAATATATCAATAAATAAAATTTCTACAAACAGTACTTATGAAACTGAAATTGCGAAAATAAATGTAAAATTAATCAAACCATCAGTTCCAAAAATTAATTATTACGAAATCGCCAGCCAAAATACCCCACAGCTAGAGGTTTTTGATGAAGAAGACTCTCTATTAAGCGTATATGCATTTCTTAAAACCAGATTTTATGAAGTCATGAGAGCGGAAGAAACTAATAGTAATATTATCATTGCAAAAGAAGATTTAAACGAAAACATTACAACAGCGGATGAAAGAACAATAACTTCAGCCATACAAAAGAAAAACATTGAACCTAGAATAGCCAGTTCAATGGCTACTCATAAGATTAAAAAGACTACTCTACACGCTAAGAAAAACAATGACTCGAATACTCGGGTTATCCAGGAAAATAAAGAATATTCAAATAGTGAGGTTTACAATAATAAAAAAATAGAGACTACTCAAAATCATATAGATAAAATTAAGGAATCTATAGGTCAGATAAAGAATAAACCTGAAAGCATACATATAGAGATCGAAAATAACGGTATTAATAACCAAACTCAAGATAGCGATAAAACCACAATCACTGAACTGCTAGATGAATCTACTAAAGAATACGAGGATTTACAGGAGCAAATCAATAAGAATATGCAGAGTATTCGCGTGCAAGAGTATGCAGAAATTAAAGACGAGACTATTCAAGACAAGATATCCAAAGATAAAGAATCAGTGAATAGCCAGGACGACAGAGTATCCAAGCTTCAGGTGTTAATTAATGAATATCAAAAAAGTAATACTCAGCAATTACAAAAAGAATACAGTTTTAAAGATTTTGTAATGGTTAAAGAGAACCTACTTGCTCAGAACTCTAATAACATAAACAAAAAAAGTGAAAACGGTTCAATTGATGATGCCCTCTCAAAAATTAAAGAAGAGCTAAATCCTGTAAATACACTAACGGAGAACAATCTCTCAGCGATTCAAAAATTTTCATCAAAAATCACTCCAAATAATAAGTCGATGTTTAGGGTTGAAGTGGTTGATGCTTTCACGGGTGCAGTAAAAAAACTTTCAGAAGTTAAAGCAAAAATTATCGGTACAGATATAGAAATGCTTTCAAATGAAAAAGGAATTATAGAATTTACAGGGATCAATGTTCAAGGGGTACTACCGGTTCTTCTGATGAAGGATGGCTATCTTCAGAGAAGAATTGATTTAAAAAATCATTCGCAAATTGTAGAAATGGTTTCTGATAATGCAGCAGCATTTTCAACGATTATGGCCGGTGATGTAAGAAAAGAAGGATACGGCTTTTTCTTTGGCCAATTAGTTTCTCCGATAGGAGAGGCCGTTGAAAACCATAAAGTTGAAATTTATTCAGACAATAGTGCAAACGTTTTCTATCTGAATGAAAAAGGCTTTGTCGATAAAACATTAAATACCACGTCAAAAAGTGGCCAATTTATTTTGATAAATCTAAAGCCTGGTCAGTACAATATTACAATGACTGATGTTAATGGTGTTGAAAAAGCACCACATATAATAAATGTTGGAGACAACGAGGGAATCGTTAAAAAACTTAGTTTAGGTAAATCAATTGATCTAAATGGAAAAACATTCAATGCGGTTTTTAATGGTAATATAATTGAAAATCTTAATGTGCAATTATTGGGAAATTCAAAAACAGTCATTACTGATAAAAAAGGTGATTTTAAATTATCAAAAACATATTTAGATTGTAATGAAAATAATTATTTGCAGTTTGAAAAATCAGGATTTTACAGAAGTAGAGTAGAAATAATGTGTTCTGACAAACAGCAAAGTTTTTATTTATTTCCTGCAGCTCATGTGGATGCATTAATAAACGAAACGCAGACACCAATTGATTCAAGAAGTGGAATGATCATCGGACATTCCGGCAGAAATGAAGCACTTAAGTTTCAGTTATGGGGACCATATGAAACTAATATGTCAGCGCAAAACAGAGGGTTAGATTTTTATTTTGATAAAGATGGAATCATAAACACAACTCGAGGAAGAACGAGTTCAAATGGTAATTATTTAATATTAAATGCCCCAGATGGCTTGTCATATTTACAAACATTTAATAAGTCGGGCGAAACTGAAATGATTTGGCCGATTTACACTTCTCCAAGCACTGTAAGTATTATTGTTCAATAAAGTAATTATTCAAGCGTAAGCTCTTGAAGAACCTTGTGTTCTAATTGTGGATTTCCAGCTGGAACTCTTTCTTGTGTATTCGTTGTGGGTTGCTGAACGATACTGCCTTCAACTTTTCTAGGTATAACAACACGAGTTCCTTTAGGTAGAGAAATTTTTGGATCAAATATATCTGGATTGAATCTTTTTAAATCGTAGATTGAAATATTATACTGGGATGCAATATCAAAAATACTATAGCTTTTACCAATTTTAATAATACTAATTGTATCAAAGTCACGTTTTGATTTTATTGGAATAGAATAAAAAACATCTTTATAGCTTTCCGCATATAGAGCAGCAATAAACTCAGAGTAGTAGTTTCTGCTAGCATAACCCAAGGGATTGTTTTTCTTTAATTTCAATAACTGTGTAAATCTTTCGCCCCTATATTTGTGTTTAATTTTAAGTAAGTTTCTTGGACCGTGATTGTATGCAATAATTGCAAGCCCCAAATCGCCAAGCAATTTAATATTTCGTTGAAACATTTTAGCTGCGGCATACGATGATTTAACAGGTGAAAGACGTTCGTCAATTTTATGGGCTCTATCAACAATTAAATATTCTTTTGCAGATCTTTCTAAAAATTGCCAAGCACCAACTGCGTCAGCCTTTGACATCGCATTTAGATTAAACGAAGACTCGACAAGAGGGATTCGAGTCAGTTTGATAGGTAAATTAAATTTTCTAAAAATTGCCTCCATAGAAGGAAAATAAGGATCTGCGTTTAGAATCCCTTCCATCATACGATCTCGCTGTCCTGTTTGTGATCGGAGTGATTTTTTTATTTCACGCCATTCGTTTGCCTTTTTTGAACCCCATAATGACAATATCTTCGCAACATAAGGCCCGCCCTTTTCAGGTGATATCTTTGGTTTAGAAATGAGCTTATCAAAAGCAGATTTATAACGAGCGATGGCTTGAGTTACTTTTTGAGTTTGAGTGACTTCAATATTTACTTCTGATTTACCACGCTTAAATAAATCTTTAACATCAATGACATCATAAACTTTTTCGGGATGCAGTTTATCATAAAGAATAACTTGGAACATTGAATATTTTGCATAAATTTTTAGCCAAAACTGAACGTCGTGAATGAGCTCTGGTGGCACTTTAAACTCGGGATCGATTCGAAATTCTGGATCTGTTAGAAAATGATGTAACTCAGAATCTGTAATCTGGTTGTAATGAGCATCGGCAGCGGTGTTTTCTCTATAAATTCTACTTTCAATTTCTTCTGGGGTGAAGGTAGACGATGAAACGGGCTCTTCATGACCAGAAATAGCAAACAAAACCGGGCAATATAAAAAAAATAATAATAAAATATAGTACACAGGTTGCTTTTGCATATCCTTAAACTATTCGTATTAAATGAATGAAACCTTAAGTTATGTTTCTAATATTAATAGAGTTAAAGGACTCATTGAGAAGGCTGGGGTAAGAATGAATAATCAGTAGGCAAAATATTCCTAAAAAATATGATATTTATAAAATAACAAGCGCTAAACAGTAGATAAACTTCATGGTAAAAATAACTATGTCTGAAAAAACTAAAAAAGAAACTAAAGGTAAGGAATTTAAACTAGAAGAGGCTTTAGGTAAACTCAGTGAAATTGTAAAAACACTT
>CAZPTV010000083.1:0-7098 GCA_964589335.1 uncultured Bacteriovoracaceae bacterium | reverse complement strand
AGAACTATCTGAAGCCTACGAAGTTTTAAGCGATCCAGAAAAACGCCAAGCTTACGATCGTTTTGGTCATGCTGCTACACAAGGATTTGGTGGTGGAGGGCCTGGAGGACCGTTTGGAGGTGCAGGTGGATTTGGTGATATTAATGATATCTTCGGTGATATTTTTGGTGATATTTTCGGCGGCGGAGGCGGTCGTCGAGGTGCTGGAGGTAGACGTACACGAGTTCAACCTGGATCAGATCTACAATACGAATTAGAAATTACATTCGAAGAAGCTGCGTTTGGAACAGAAAAAGTAATTACAGTTCCAAAATCGAGCACATGTAAGACATGCTCCGGCTCTGGCGCAAAATCAGGAAGTAAGCCAACGACGTGTACTCAATGCGGAGGACAAGGGGAAGTTCGATTCCAGCAAGGTTTCTTTTCAGTTTCAAAAACATGTCCACGATGCCATGGCGAAGGACAAACGATTACGGATCCATGCAATGATTGTAATGGCTCAGGAAAAATCCGTAAAAAATCAGAATTATCAGTAAAAATTCCAGCAGGGATCGATACTGGACAGCGTCTAAAACTCTCAGGTGAAGGAGATGTAGGTGCAAGAGGAGCTCCGTCTGGTGATCTCTATGTTTTAATTCGTGTAAAAGATCACGCATTTTTTATTCGTGAAGATGACGATATTATTTGTGATGTTCCGATTAGTTTTCCTCAGGCGGCAATTGGAGATGAAATCGAAGTGCCTACTCTTGAAGGTAAGGCGAAGCTTAAAATACCGGCGGGTATCCAATCGCAACAGATTATGAGATTAAAAAACCGTGGACTAGCACGTCTGGGTCGAGGTGGTCGAGGTGATCAGCTTGTAAAAATCATTGTTGAAACTCCCACAAAAATGAGCAGTGAACAAAAAGAACTGCTGCAGCGCTTTCAAGAGCTGTCAGATGAGAAAAGCCAACCACTGGCGAAATCTTTTATCGAAAAAATGCGCGGACTTTTCGACTAAACCAAATTGATGTACCCTAGAAGTCCAAATGAAAAAGATAGAAATATTTATATTGGTTCTTTTATGTGGCTTCATTAGCTCATGCTCATCTACAAAGCCTAAACAAAAAATAAAATCTACAGAATATTCGATTCAAGACGAAACGCTAGAAATCGCACGATCTACTTCGACACAAGATGCACGTCAATATGAAGCGATCGATCGCGAATTTCGAGCTAAAAAATATAATGAAGTTTTAGATAAAACTCGTGCATTCATTAAAAAGTATCCACAAAGCCAATTTTTAGAACAAATTTATCATTTGCGTTCATTGTCCAGTATTGCATTAAAACAATTTCCAAATGCAGTTGCGCAATTGAAAAAAACTTTAGAAATAGCAAATGCAAGACAATCTCCAAATGAGCAATTAATTGCGATGGTGACTTATAATTTGGCTTTTGTATATTTTGAACTCAATCAAATTGATGAAGCCACAAGTGCATCAGATAAAGTTAATGACACGGCTTTAGATTCAAATAACCGAGCGAGGTTATTTATTCTAAAAGCAAAGCTTTATCGAATTTCATTAGAATATGTAGAATCAATGAAGAGCACACTTGTGGCGTCAGAAAATGCAGTTACCAATTCAACATTACTAAAGTCGCTGGGTACTTTTCTAGATGAACTTCTTGAGCATGTAGATCAGGTTTCGATTTTAGAGACTCTTACTCAACAATATTCACGAGCACCAATTATTGATCGTATTTATCATCGATTAGCGATGACCGAATTAAAAAACGGAAACCGTCAAAAAGCAGATGATTATTTTGAAAATATTGTAAAAAATTATCCTGAATCACCTTACTTCGGAATTGCTTCAGAAAATATTCGTACGATTCAAAAGTCCAGCGAATTGAGTCCGAAAAAAATTGGAGTTGTATTAACGTTGTCAGGAAAATTCTCTAGCTTTGGATACCGAGCACTACAAGGAATACAATTGGCGTTGAATATGTTTACGGTTAAATCAGATCCAACTGCAATTTCAATGGTGGTCATTGATGATGAAGGCAATCCTGAAAAAGCTATTCGCGCAATCGAAGAATTATATTATGTACATCATGTCATAGGTGTAATTGGACCTATCTCTTCAAAAACAGTTAATCCAATGGCGAAGAAAGCTAATGAATTAGGGTTGCCATTGATTACTTTAACGCAATTTGAACCCGAACCTTTAGGCGGGTATGTATTTAGCGCAGGCTTGACCGCATCGACTCAAGTAAAGACAGTTTTAAAATATGCTACAGAAAAATTAAAAATGAAAAATTTCGCAATGCTTGCTCCGCAAAGCGCGTTTGGTGCAGAATACACAAAATATTTTTGGGATGAAGTTGAAAAAAACGGTGGGAGCATGAAGGGGTATGAAACCTATGCCACAGATGAAAAAGATTTTCGAATATATATTGATAAGCTTGTAGGATTGAATTCAAACGATGCTAGAAAAAAAGAAAGAGACGAACTTTCGACAATAAAACAAAAAATTATAGAGCAAATGAAATTAAAAAAATTAAACAAAAGGCTCGAACAAACATTTAGTTTGAAACCGATTGTTGATTTTGATGCGGTATTTATACCCGAAGATCCACAAACCTTAGGGCAATTATTGCCTACTTTTGCATTTCGTGACGTCGAAAAGATACAGTTTTTAGGAATGAATTTATGGAACAGACAAGAGTTAGTGTCACGCGCCGCGAGTTTTGCAGAAGGTTCTGTATTTGTAGATGGATTTTTTGCACACTCTTCGAAGCCTGCAGTACAAGAATATGCTGAACGTTATCGAGCTCAATTTGGAATGGAACCCAATATGGTGGATGCAAGTTCGTTTGATGCGGCAAAATTGATCCAGTCAATAATTCAAGACAGAAATATTTCTCGTGACGATTTGAAAGTTGCACTTGAAAGAGTGAACAATTTTCCTGGTTTATCTGGGCCGATTCAATACTCACAAGGCAATTTAGCCAAGTCCGTTCATCTCCTCACTTTGCGAAATGGCAAAATTGAGGAGATTGCTTTCTAGCATATTCATCCGCTATAATTAACTTAGGAGTCGTGTATTTATTCCGTCAAGGAGGATGGAAGTGGTTGATATTGCGAATCCTGTTGGTGGTGGAAAATTCCGTCAGTACGTGAAGGATATTATCAACGCCGAACGGGAACCGATACGTCAGATAGAAGCGCGTAAAGCCAAAGAAGGCGAGAGGCTTAAGCTCGTCCAAGAATTCGCAGGAAAAGTTCGAAAAATTCCAGAAGCATACCAACAACTTGATACATTTAGAAAATTTCGTGAAATGAAGGCAGATTGGCCTGCAAAAGATTTAATGGATGTGATTGTCGATAAAGATGCAGCAGAGCCTGGCGAATATCAAATTGAAATTGTTCAACTCGCAGGACGACACTCAATGATTTCTAATGGATATGAATCTCCAAAAGATGAAATTGGTGTGGGTTATTTTGTTTATCGATTACCAAACGGTGATTCAAAAAGTGTTTTTATTGGCCCAGAAAACAATACGCTTGAAGGTGTGGTTTCAGCAATTAACGGAGAAAAAAAATTAGGGATTAAAGCATCGCTCATTAATGATGGAGCTGATTCTGAAAAGCCTTGGAGAATTGTTGTTGCCTCAGAAAAATCTGGAATGAGCAGTGATATTGAATTTCCTGATTTCTATTTTCTTGACGGTGATTTTAGATTTCATACAGACGACGAACGTTCTGCACAAAATGCAATCATTAAATTTAACGGATTTGAAATTATGAGTCCAACGAACAAGTTTGAACTTTTAAATGGAGTTTCACTTGATCTGAAACAAGCCAAAGAAGATTATGAATTTACGCTTGTGATTGATTCAGACACTCAAAAAATTACCGATAAAGTTAAAGCACTTGTTGATTCAATTAATGGTGCGTTGTCATTTATTAATACTCAAAATAAAATTGATGATAAAACAGATACTTCGAAAACCCTCGCTGGAGATACAACATTGTTTACGATTGAATCAAGAGCGCGTAGTTGGATTTTTGAAAATTTTATTGTTTCAGATGACATGGATGACGAAGAAGTCTCAATGCGATTGTCAGAAATAGGGATACAATTTGAAAAAACAGGAATGCTCTCATTTAAAGAAGATAAATTTAAGAAAAACTTGCAAGACAACTTTGATTTTGTAGCAAACTTATTTGTTGGTGAAGATAATTTTATTCCAAGCATACGATACATGGTTGATGGTTTATTAAAGCCAGATTCGGGAGCAGTTACAAATCGTGAAAAGGGTGTTCGAGATAGAATAAAAAGAATGGACGATGATATTGCAAGAAAAGAAGTAACTTTGGAAAGAAGAGAAAAACAGCTAAAGCGGCAGTTTTCATCATTGGAAACAATGATGAATAATATGCAAGGACAACAATCTTACTTACAACAGGCAATGGGATCGCCGAATTTGATGTGATGAATAGTGGTTTATAGAAAGGAAAAGTGGAATGAGTAATAACTACGGATTTAATAAGTATAAACAGACCTCTGTTACGACTGCCAGCAAGGGACAGGTTTTGTTAATGCTTTATGAAGGTGCAATTAAGTTTACAAAGTTAGCGTTAGAAGCTTTGAAAATGAAAGATATAGCAAAGAAAGGCGAGTATGTATTAAGAGTGCACGATATAGTCAATGAACTTTCACTTTCTCTGAATCATGAAGTGGGCGGCCAAATCAGTAAAGAACTAGAAAGACTTTATATGTTCATTGTCGATCAGTTAACAGAAGGTAATATCAAAAACGACCCGAAAAATTTTGAAAATGCTTTAAAGATACTAGAAACATTACACGAGGGTTGGCAGGGCGCCGTAAAGCAAGTGAGTGTTAAATATGGCGGTGATGTTGCTCAGGCAGCTTCTGCAGAATTACAAGACAAGCAAAACAATAACCAATCGAATACTCAGGATACTCAAACTAAATCAAAATCTAATTTTACAATGTCTGGAATCGTAGGTGGAAAACCAGTAAGGAGTAAATAAATATGGAAGAACTAATACATTATTTAGAAAGAAAAAATCTTTGCTTCAGAAGTTTTTTTCAAATTTGTAATGATTTTTATGACGAAATTGCTGCTGGCAAGATTGAAAATCTCGGTACATTTCAGGCTCGAAGAGAGGGACTGTTGAGCGTATTGGAGCAGCTTGAGGTAAAAATCCAAGAAAAGTTGAAAGAAAATCAAAATATAAATTTCAACGAAACAAATAAAGTTAAAATGGAATATTTGGTGAATGAAAAAGACGGTTTGTTGAAGCAGATATTAGATTTAGATCAAAAAATATTACATCATATTAATCGTCTTAAAGATGATACTTTACAAAAATTACAATCAGTTCAAATGGGAAAAAAAACCATCGGAGCATACCGTTCACCGGCAGAAAAAGTGAATCAAATCGAAGGTGAAAAAAGAGTCGATCAAGAAGCATAGGGTTGACCGCGTCATAAAGCTATAGGATACTTTGCAGGGGGTACATTAGGTAATGAAAACAGAAATCGATAGAATTAGAAATTTAATCTCAGACGACATGTTAGTTGATGCGGTGGAACTTCCAGCAAATCATCAAAAAAAATCACACTTAGTTGAAGATATCGAAGATGTATTATCTAAATTTGATGACGATGCTGATTATGCGCATTTCGTAGTTCGTGTTAAACGAAATAATAAAAATTTATCATTAACTAAGAGTGTGCCTGAACAAAATAAAAATGAATCGGATGACCTTTTCCTTGAGAACACTTCATTATCAATTGATGCACTCGTTTCTGAAACACTCGATATTTCTCAAAAAATTACTGTAGAACGTGAGAAAATTGAAAATGAAAATCCAGAAGAATATGAACCGAGTTATCTTCTCGAAAATGCAAAAGTCTTGAATGAAAACAATGAAACCGCATTGGCTAGGAACATATATAAATCGTTAATTAAAAAAGGCACACATATTCCAATTTGCCTTGCTGGTGTCGCAAAATCTTTTGAGAAAGAAAACAAGTTCAATGAAGCCATTAAATGTTATGAAGAGGCAATTGCGTATGCTCCTGAAGTTCAGTTTTATCAGTCTTTGATCGCGCTTTTAATAAAAGCAAATCGAGATGAGGCGTGTTGTGAAGTATTGAGCCGAGCATTAATGTTACCGCATTTAAATGATCAGCAAAAATTTGATTTTCATAAATCACTTGGTAATTGCTATACAAGGCTGAACCAGCATGACAAGGCCGAGACGCATTATCTGCACGCGTACGATCTAAATTCTGATTCCGATATATTACAAGTTAATGTTGGTACTCTTGCATTACATAAAAATGATTACAATTCTGCTAAAAATCATTTCGAAAGAGCTTTAGAACTAAACATGAGAAATGATAATGCGATTTCTGGACTTGGCATGATCCACCTAATGAAAGGTAATTTATCAGAAGCTCAAAAACAATTTGTTGCTGCACTAGCCATTAATCCTGACAATTTAGGTGCAATTTTCAATCTGGTAAAAATTGCCTATGAAACAAAATCTTTCAATGATGCGGCATATTTTCTCCGGAATTATATATCAAATCATGAGCCCAATATAAATATTCTCTACAGTTACTCAGGAGTGTTGTACCATCAAGGGGAGCACGCTCTTGCTCAAAAAGAGGTTGAGCGGATTTTAAATTTAAATCCGAATCATGCTGGAGCTAAAGAGCTTCAGGAACTTTTAATTAAAAATTCCTGAATATAATTAAGGAAGATTGCACACGCCAAGGAGAGGCTAAAATGGATGAGATTACTCTTTCTCAAAGTCGTCCAAATTTTTATGAACACATGGACGAACAAGATAAAAAATTATTGTTAAAACTTTTAGATGCAATGATTGATGAGCAAGATTTTAAAGATCTTGTAAGGGAATCATTATGAAAATTATTGTTGTTCAACTTGCACGGCTTGGAGACATATTACAGACGCTTCCAACTATGCAAGGCTTGAGACAAAAATATCCTAATGCAGAACTTACACTTGTCGTTCGAGAAAAATTCGCTCAGGCAACTCGTATGAGTAATG
>CAZPTV010000082.1:0-7107 GCA_964589335.1 uncultured Bacteriovoracaceae bacterium | reverse complement strand
ATATGCAAAACGTGTTAGGGGATCTTCGAATTCAGCTTGGTTCGTTTAATTTTCAAAAACCAGATGATCAGGCAATGACAGAAGGTTTAAAGTTTTTATTGAATAATCAGACCGGTCTTGTTGGGATTGAGCTTTTTACGGTAGATGAAAAAGATAAATCCTCAAAAAAAGTTTATCAATATTTCGTTCAAAATTTATTTGAAAAAAACGACCTTAAATCTGAAGCGCTTACGATTGATCCAGGTGTTTTTAATGAAACGCGAACAATCATTGAGAAACAAGGCTATGCATTTGTAAATATATCAAAAATTGGATTTAGTCCCGCGCTAGCAGTTTTCTTTTCTGATGCAAATATGAACAAAGAGAAAAAAGGAAATCATTTTGCAATTGGATATGTTCCTCTCAAGCAATTTTACTCAAATACGAGAAAAAACATGGGAATTCTAGAAATATTTGATTCTCATGGCGGAATGATTTTTAACAGTGAATTTAAAGAGATGTTCGCACCGAAAAACATTAGTAAAGACGAATTTTTTAAAGAAATTGTTGCCTCAACCACTGCGACTGGTGCGAAAGAAATTAGTGCTATTGATGGTAAAAAATTAATTAGTTTTAATAAGCCTGGTATGGAATTTATTGTCGTGAATCAAATCGGATACGATGATGCGATGAAGTCGATTTATACTTTGAATGAAAAATTCACGACAATCACAATTGGGATGTTAGGAGTAATGATTATAGCAGGACTTTTGTTTGCTAAACGCATGACTTCGCCTTTACTCAGTTTATTTCAAGCCACAGAGCAAGTTTCTAAGGGTCAATTTGAAATAAATCTACAAACAAAAAGTACGGATGAAATCGGTGTATTAACCCGGTCTTTCGTATCGATGTCACACAAGATTTCTGATCTCATCAAGCAAATGGTAGACAAAATGAGGGTTGAGCAAGAATTGGGAATTGCTAAAGCCGTTCAGCAAAGTTTGTTTCCTGAAGAATTAATCGAAGATGATAGAATCATGATCTCAAGTCACTACCAATCCGCATCTGAGTGCGGTGGAGACTGGTGGGGAACATTTCGATTTAAAAATAAACAGATTGTTGCCATTTCGGATGCAACAGGACACGGGTTGCCGTCGGCGTTAATTACTGCTGCCGCGAGAAGTTTTTTTAGTATGGTTGAAAAATTAATTACTTCAAATTTGCTTGAATTAAATCCGAGTGAAATTTTGTCGATGGCTAACCGAGTGATTTACGATTCTTCGCAAGGGCAAATCATGATGACATATTTTGTTGGAATTATTGATTACGACAAAAACTCGATTGAATATTCAAGCGCTGCACACAATCCACCATGGATACTTAGTAAAGACAGTAACGGACAAGTGAAGATGGCTTCTCTAACGGCAAAAGGAGTTCGGTTGGGAGAGGCGAGAGACGTGAATGTGTACGAAATTAAAAAAACTGAAATTAAACCGGGTGATAATATCTTTTTCTATACAGATGGAATTATTGAAGGCAAAAATTTATCTGGAATTCAATATGGTAAGAAAAAAGTTCGCAAGATGCTCGAAGAAAATATTAATGATTCACCAAATTTAATTATTCAAAAACTAGTGCAAGATTTTTTAACGTATAATGAAGGAAAAACTTTAGACGATGATATTACACTTGCATTGTTTCGGGTTAAAAAGTGACAGAAATATCCGAAGAATTTAAAAAATTTACATATAACCCGATTGAAAAAATCCTTCTATCGTTGTCGATCGTTTTTATCCTTTTATTTTTAGCAATGACTTTTACAAATGTGAGTTTTAGACATTTTTTCTTCAGAACGATGAGTTCAGAGTTGCAAGCAGAACCGATAGGAAAAATTATCGAATATCGTGGAAGTGTCACGCGCCAAAAATATGATGAAATCGAGTTTAATAACGTAAAGATGACCGATATTGTATTTCCGAACGATTCAATTATGACTGGTGCGAAATCTTCAGTCATCATTCAATTAAACAATGGTGAAAGAATTGAGGTTTCTGAAAAGAGTTTAGTAAAGCTTGATTTTAATTTAGATTTTAGTCTGGCAAATTTTATTCCAAAGACCATTATCGAAAGTATTCCAGTTTTAAATACAGAGAAAAAACATGGATTAACGGTTGTTGCCAAGTCAGGTAGTGCAGTTAAGGTCGTTCAAAAAAATAATGAAACAAAGCTAGTTTTAGTAGAAAAACCTAAAAAATATTTAGTACCTGTTGTTGAACCTAAAACGATTGTAGAACCAGAGCCAACCCCAGTTGCCGTGATTCCGACTGTTACTCCGACGCCAGTACCAACTGTGTCGCCAACTCCTGTTCGAGTCGCTACACAAGTAATGTCGTCATTCCCCGCAAATGGTGAAAAAATCAATGTTACACCGGCAGATATTCAAAAGGGAAGTTCAGATGTGATAGTTAAATTTTCTTTAAATCAAACTGAATCAAATTTAAAACTACAATTAAGGAAAAATAACACGGAAAAATTAATTAAAGAATCTGAATTGAGTAAGGATAAAAAAGATTATGCGGTTGCCATTGGCATTAAGGCACCCGGTGAATATATTTGGAGTGTTGTTTTGGAAGGCAAATCTATTCACGACAGTAAGTTTATAGTTAATCCTGAATATAAATATTTAAAATCTCCTATAGTCGAAGGTGGAAACAACAAACTTACTTCAGATAAAATATTAAAAAGCTTTGAAGGTTTTAAAATTAAAATTCAAAAATTTGATAATAAATTCCCAACAAAGGTTTCAGTTTATTCTAACGATGGCAAAACACGTGTATCAGAGGCAAATGTGAATGAATCTTCTTGGGTTTTTGGTGCAGGTAAGATCCCAGATCAAATATATAAATTGAAGTTAGAACAAAAAGTTCAAGGCGGATACGTGCTTTATTCAGATCCAACTGAGCTGAAGTTTGAGTTTCTACCGCCAACACCGAAAAGCCCGGCAAAAAAATCCAGTATCAGTCAAAAACAGTCCGGAGGGTCTTCAAAGATTTTCTTTACTTGGACGAAAATGAATTTTACTGAAAAATATGGTTTTGAAATTGCAAAAGATATTCAATTTACAAAAACTATTTTTAAGACCGTCATTAAAGACAATTTTATTTCAATGAATAACCCTGCGGTCGGAGAATATTTTTGGAGAGTTTCTTCGATTTCATCGAATGGGACTGCAAGTAATTTTTCAGAGCCATATGATTTGAGTATCCAGCCCTAATAGAATCAATTTTCTCTGTAAAGAATTGAGCTTTTTCCTTTTAATTCGTGATGTTACTATAAAGACTAATATGAGCCAGGCTTCCACTTCAAAACAGCATGATTTGTACATCAACAATCGCATCTTTAATAATAAGCGAAAACACAAGATCGCTAGCGATATGCTGGAGAGATATACGGGTAGTGATATTAAAAAATTTAGAAAACAAATTATCTTAACTAATTTTGATTATTACTTAGAACGTTTTAAAAGTTTTAAAAATTCAGTCAATACCAGAGGAAGTGTGATGGCAGTTTCTCACAGTGCTGAAAAAGATGTAACCATCATAGACTTCAGTATTGGTTCTCCTAATGCGGCTTTAATCATTGAATTATTAAGTGTGATTGAACCAAAGGCAGTTTTGTTTTTAGGAATGTGTGGTGGACTTCATCGGTCACTTAATGTTGGTGATTTCATTTTACCAGTAGCAGCCATAAGGGATGAAGGCGTTTCAAAACATTTTATGCCGACACAAGTTCCGGCACTTCCAACTTTCAAAGTTCATAAATTTGTCAGTCAAATATTAGTTGAAAAAGGACTGGATTACCGTACAGGAGTTATTCACACGACAGATTATCGATTTTGGGAGTTTAATGATCGGTTTAAAGAAATTTTGTATGAAGAGCGCGCAATTGCAATTGAAATGGAATGTGCTTCATTGTTTATAGCGGGTTTTGCGAGCAAGGTTCCGATCGGAGCATTATTACTTGTGAGCGATCTACCGTTAAGAAGAGGTGGAATTAAAACAAAAAAATCAGCAAAAAGTGTTTTTAGAAATTTTACAGATTTACATCTCGAACTCGGAATTAAATCGATGAGTGAAATTGCCGAGCGAGGCGAACATATCAGGCATTATAAATGGTGATACCAAGGAAGGGTCATGTTTAAAAAAATTGTAGACTGGTTTTCAAATGATTTAGCAATTGATTTAGGTACGGCAAACACGCTTGTCTATGCCAAAGATCGTGGGATTATTATTAATGAACCTTCGGTCGTTGCAGTTCATAAAAATGCAAGAGGCCAGACAAAAGTTTTGGCAGTCGGAAAAGAAGCAAAAGAAATGCTTGGTAGAACTCCGGGAAGCATTATGGCCATTCGTCCGATGAAAGACGGAGTGATCGCGGACTTTGAAGTAACTCAATCAATGCTTAAGTATTTTATTAATAAAGCAAATGACCGACATACGTTTATTCGGCCAAGAATCGTAATTTGTATTCCATTTGGAATTACACAGGTTGAGAAAAGAGCCGTGAAAGAATCTGCGCAATCGGCAGGTGCTCGCGAGGTTTATCTGATTGAAGAACCAATGGCAGCTGCAATTGGAGCGGGTCTTCCCATTACAGAGCCTTCAGGAAATATGATTGTTGATATCGGGGGAGGCACGACAGAGGTCGCAGTCATTTCGTTAGGCGGAATCGTATTTTCAAAATCAGTTCGTGTAGCAGGTGATAAGTTTGATGAGGCGATTGTTAACTACATCAAGAGAAAGTATTCGCTTTTAATTGGCGAAAGAACAGCGGAACAAATCAAGATTGCAATCGGAAACGCTTATCCTTTCGAAGAAGAAAAAACATATGAGGTTCGTGGACGAGATTTAATTGCAGGCGCTCCAAAAACGATTGAAGTCAATTCTGAAGAAATTCGTGATGCGCTAGCAGATCCAGTTTCATCAGTCATTGATGCGATTAAAACCGCACTAGAGAGAACTCCTCCGGAATTAGCTGCAGATATTGTTGTAAATGGAATTATTCTTGCTGGAGGCGGGTCGCTTTTGGCAAATTTAGATATTTTAATTAAAGAAAAAACGGGCCTTCCGGTTGCTCTCGCAGAAGACCCGTTAACTTGTGTTGTTCGTGGCTCGGGAAAAGTACTCAAGGATATTGAGCTTCTCCGTCAAGTTACGATTATGTAATTATCTTTTAACTAATACTCTTGATGTCACGCGAACTGATGTCTTTCGGTCTGGACCGAGTGGTGTGGTTTTCGTAACATTAATGATTTGTTTTGCTCCCCCTAAGCACACAAACGAATTGCCACAATGAACAGTATCAATTGTTAAATCATTTGATAAAATTCGCGCTTTACGTGAAGGTTTTTGAGAAAGAGTTGAAGTGATATTCTTAATTTTCTCTCCCTTTGTGAGTGCAGACAATAGATCTTGCATTACAGTATCTCTACCTAATGCAACAACAAGGTCACCTGCTTTATCTGTGATAGACTTTTCACCTTCTTCTAATCTATTCACTAAATCACTTCGGGATCGAAGCCTTGCTACACTTGAGGTAACGGTTGTTCTCATATCTCCGCCAACAAAGTCGTGTAATACTTCTATGAGCATTCTTGCGCCCCCAATACATCCACTTAAACCACCGCAATGTCGGGTAGTAATTGTATACGTATTTTTGCTGGATTCAATTTGTTGTTCTTTTTTCAAAATCACTGAAGAGACTGTTTCTCCTGCTGCTATTAGTTCTTTTAGATCTTGCTGAGCGTTCTTATCGGATAAACCAAGAACAAGATCAGCTGTATCAAGTGTAATATCAGCAGCTTGATTCGTGGTTTTAGCATTTGCAACTAGTGTTGTTGAAAGCATCGTTAATAGTAAGATTGAAAAGATCGATTTAAATTTAGTCATAAAAAATACCTCTGTTAAAAAATTAGCTGGCGCGCCGCAATATAGTGTTATTGCGCGCCGCAGTCAAGCGTATTTTTTACAGGATACTAATTATGATTTTCTAATAGCTTATTAACTCGAGATAACGATTCAAAAGTACCTGCATCAGACCACCAACCTTTGAATTTTCCATAGGTTAGGGCATTTTTATGAATATAGTGATTGTTCACATCAGTAATTTCTAGCTCGCCTCGACCTGAGGGTTTTAATGTTTTAATGATCTCAAATACCGATGAATCATAAAAATAAATTCCTGTTACAGCCCAATTTGATTTTGGATTTTTAGGCTTTTCTTCAATACCAACGACTTTATCGCCTTTTAGTTCTGCAACACCAAAACGTTGCGGGTCTTCCACTTCTTTGAGCATAATTCGAGAACCTAATTTTTGTTTTTCAAAAGCAATGACATCCTCTTTAATGCTGTCTTCAAAAATATTATCACCCAAAATTACAGAACAAGAGTCTCCGTGAACAAAATGTTCAGCTAGAGCAAGGGCTTGAGCGATACCACCAGCTTCATCTTGTACGCGATAAGTGAACCTGCAATTAAAATCTTTTCCGCTACCCAATAATCCAACGACGTCACCCATGTGTTCTACGCCGGTGACAATTAGAATTTCTTTAATTCCAGCATCAATAAATTTTTCAATAGGGTAGTAGATCATTGGTTTTTTACCAACAGGAAGCAAATGTTTGTTTGTTACTTTAGTTAATGGAAACAGTCTGCTTCCAGTTCCGCCCGCGAGTACGATACCTTTCATTTTAATTTCTCCTGCTAAATTCGATTGCCGTAATATTTATTATAAAAATCTTTATATGCGCCTGATTTAACTTCCATCCACCAATTTTTATTTTCTAAGTACCATTTGATTGTTTTTTGAATACCTTGTTCAAATGTCACAGAAGGTTGCCAGCCAAGTTCATTTTTAACTTTAGAGCAATTGATTGCATAACGCCAGTCATGACCTTTTCGATCTTCAACATATTTAATCAAAGATTCAGGCTTTTTTAGCTCATTTAATATAGCTTTTACAATTTCAAGGTTTCTTCGTTCAGATAATCCACCAAAATTATAAACTTCACCTTTTTTTCCACCTTCAAGTGCTCGAAGAACACCCGAGCAATGATCTGTAACATAGAT
>CAZPTV010000081.1:0-7138 GCA_964589335.1 uncultured Bacteriovoracaceae bacterium | reverse complement strand
GATTATGAAGGTTCTTCACGAAGGCCTAGGAGATTCAAAGTACAGACCCTGTCCCCTTCTAAAGCAATATGTATCTGCAGGGATGTTCGGTAAAAAAACAGGGCAAGGTTTTTATAAATACTAAGGAGAAGTTGTGGACGAATTTTTATTAAACGATCAACAAAGATCTATTTTAGAAGCAGCAAGAGCATTTTCAAAAAAAGAAATTGCACCCAAGGCAAAAGAACTTGATGAAACAGGCCGATTTCCTGCAGAGATAATTAATAAACTTTCTGAGATGGGATTTATGGGTATGACCGTTCCCGAAGAATTTGGTGGAGCAGGATTAGATACGCTTTCATATGCGATCGCTATGGAAGAAGTATCGTCGGCATGTGCGTCTACCGGGGTAATCATGTCTGTAAATAATTCTTTGGTTTGCGCACCATTAAAAAAATTTGCAAACGACCAACAAAAGAAAAAATACCTTACACCTCTTGCAAAAGGTGATATGCTTGGTTGCTTTGCGCTCTCCGAACCAGGTAATGGCTCAGATGCCGCTGCAATGAAGACAACCGCAAAAAAAGATGGAAATCATTTTATTTTAAATGGAACAAAAAACTTTATTACAAACGGCAAAGAAGCAAATATTGCAATAGTATTTGCAACTACGGATGCAGCAAAAAAACACAAAGGAGTTAGCGCATTTATTGTAAGCACAAAAACACCGGGCTATTCAGTAGGAAAGCTAGAAGACAAGCTGGGGATCAATGCCTCTTCAACGGCTCAAATTCACTTAGAAAATGTCAAAGTTTCTCAAGAAGACATGCTGGGCGATGAAGGACAGGGCTTTAAAATTGCAATGACCACGCTAGATGGCGGTAGAATCGGAATTGCCGCACAAGCGCTTGGAATAGCATCAGCGGCTCTTGAAGCTGCAAAAAAATTTGCACGTGTTCGTGAAGCATTTGGAGCACCAATTGCGAAACTTCAGGGAATACAATGGACGATTGCAGACATGGCAACAAGATTAGATGCCGCTAGACTTTTAACTTGGAGAGCTGCGATGAAGGCTGATACGGGTGAGAGATATACTCGAGAAGCAGCGATGGCAAAACTCTACGCATCCGAAGCAGCAATGTGGATTGCGACTAAAGGGATTCAAATACACGGAGGATACGGTTATACAAAGGAATACCCCGCAGAAAGACATTTTCGTGATGCTAAAATAACTGAAATTTATGAGGGCACATCAGAAATACAAAGAATTGTAATTGGTTCAATGGAACTGAACGAAGGATAATTTATGGATCAAAAATTTACATATGAATATGATCGCTGGAGAAAAAAACTAGCTGATCACGAAAAAAAACATCCGACCACGAAGACAAAATATTCTACATGGAGTGACATGGAAGTTCCTCTAATCTGCACACCAGAAGAAGTTAAAGACATGGACTATGTTAAAGACATTGGATTTCCCGGTGAGTTTCCATATACACGCGGAGTACAAACAAATATGTATCGCGGTAAAATGTGGACCATGAGACAGTTTGCGGGTTTTGGAACCGCAGAAGATACTAACGAACGATTTCATAAACTTATGAAAAATGGTCAAATGGGACTTAGTGTAGCATTTCACATGCCCACACTTATGGGACTTGATAGCGACTCCCCTCTTTCAAAGGGAGAAGTCGGAAAATGTGGAGTTGCCGTAGATACACTAGCCGATATGGAAACTTTATTTAAAGGCATTCCTCTTGGCGAAATTACAACATCAATGACAATTAACTCCCCTGCCTCAATTTTACTTGCGATGTATGTAGCCGTCGCTGAAAAGCAAGGTGTTCCAAGAAATTTAATCAAGGGCACATTACAAAATGATATTTTAAAAGAATATATCGCACAAAAAGAATGGATTTATCCGCCAAGACCTAGCATGAGACTTGTTGCGGATACATTAGAGTTCTGTACAAAAGAATTACCCAACTGGAATACAATTTCGATCAGCGGTTATCATATTCGAGAAGCTGGGGCTACAGCGGTTCAAGAGTTAGCGTTTACGATCGCAGATGGCATTTCTTATGTACAAGCCGGAATTGATCGCGGACTTGATGTTGACGAATTTGCACCCAGACTTTCCTACTTTTGGGATGTCCATAATGATTTTTTTGAGGAGATTGCAAAGTTTAGAGCCGGTAGGCGCATGTGGGCTCACTTAATGCGTGATCGATTTAAAGCGAAAAATCCAAAATCATGGATGTTAAGAACGCACGCACAAACCGCAGGAGTTTCACTAACCGCGCAACAGCCGTTGAATAATATTTCACGAGTCACCATTCAAGCGTTAGCGGCTGTGCTGGGAGGAACAAACTCTCTACACACGAACTCTATGGATGAAACGCTTGCGCTGCCCACAGAGTCAGCCGTTTTAGTCGCATTAAGAACACAACAAGTGATCGCCGAAGAATCGGGAGTTGCAAATATTGTAGACCCACTCGGAGGAAGTTACTTTGTGGAGTGGCTAACAAATAAAATGGAAAAAGATGCTTATGAATATATCCACAAAATTGATGAATTGGGAGGAATGCTTGATGCAATCGACAAAGGATATCCCCAAGCTGAAATTGCAAATTCAGCGTATCACTTTCAAAAGCTGGTTGAAAAAAAGGATAAAAAAATCGTAGGCGTTAATGCATTTACAGAAACGGTTAAAGGTCATGAAATTGATACTTTATACATTGATAAGACTGCAGAAGAGAGACAAATAAAAAGAATTAAGGAAATTAAAAAAGCTCGTGACGAAAAGAAAGTTAAAAAAACACTCGAAAATCTACTGGCAGCAGCTAAAGGCACTGAAAATACAATGAACGCAACAATTGAATGTGTTAAAGCATATTGTACGGTTCAAGAAATTTGCGATATTTACCGCGAAGTGTTTGGAGTTTACCGAGATCCGGGTAACTATTAGAGGGAATATGAAAAAAGAGCAAAACAATTCAAAAATTAGAGTTCTCATCGCTAAGCCAGGCCTCGATGGTCACGACAGAGGCGCAAAAGTTATTGCACGCGCTTTAATGGACGCAGGGTTTGAAGTGGTTTACACAGGACTTCACCAAACTCCAGAAATGGTGGTACGGGCTGCGATCGACGAAGATGTCCATGTAGTTGGACTTAGTATTCTATCGGGCGCTCACAACGCTCTTGTTCCAGAGATAATAAATGGAATTAAAAAGGCGGGCGGAGACGATATTCTTTTTTTAGTGGGTGGCATAATTCCTGAAGATGATTTTGATGCATTAAAAAAACTTGGTGTACATATGGTTTTTACACCAGGAGCAAGCATTGAAGCAGTTGTAGATTATATTCATAAAAACGCTAAACAAAGAAAGTTAAAATAATTAATAGCGCTTTTCTTTTTTAATCATTTGTACAAATTCTACAAGTATCGAAGGCACCGCTCTTAATTTACGTAAAAACGAACGTCTATACAAAAACTCACTGAAGGCTAAAAACATAGAAAGTTGATGGGGCGAATATGGAAACCACCACATAGCCCTTATTTTTCCAAAAAAGGGTAAGGGTTTGTTAATGTGTCTTGTATTACAAAACTCCAACAAACCACTGTCGGAATGTACTTTTCCAAAACCACTATCTTTTATTCCACCCCACGGAGTTTCTGCTAAAGCATGCGTATATAAAACATCATTTATTAGTACGCTTCCAGCTTCGATCTGCCTTGCAACTTGTTCAGCAAGATGAAGGTCTTGTCCGATTACAGAAGCAAGTAAGCCGTATCGATTGTGATTTGCTTTTTCTATTGCTTCACGAATATTGGTATATTTTGTTATTGCGAGTACAGGACCAAATGTTTCTTCGTTATATATTTTTGTATTTTCGATAGGATTGCTCGCACCAGTTGCATTCGGATTTGTTACAATTGTTGGATACAATCTCGTTTTTGAATCGTTAAATTTTCCTCCAACAACAATATTTGAATTTGAAGTATTTAATTCTGAAAGTTGCTCTTCATATATTTTTTTCTGATTATCAAAGGTAATAAAGCCGAGATCCCCTCCCCCGTCTTCTAATGCACGAAGTTTTTGAACCTTTTCTTTTAATAAACTTACGAAAGTGTCATGATCTTTTTCATGAACGAGCACACGTTCTGTTGATGCACAACACTGACCTGAGTTTGCAAACCCACCCCAAAGTGCGGCACTTGTTGCAAAATCTAAATCAGACCCAGGAAGAACAATCATTGGATCTTTGCCGCCTAATTCCAGCACAACAGGAGTCAAATGTTCTGCAGCCGACGCCATCACCTTTTTTCCAGTGGCAACGCTTCCAGTGAAACAAATTTTATCAACATGTGATTTAATGATTGCGGCTCCTCGACTGCCATCTCCCAAAACAACCTGTACTAAATTTTTAGGTAAAAAGCTTTGCTCAAAAACTTCTAAAATTTTTAAACCTACAAGAGGCGTTACTTCGCTTGGTTTAAAAACCACTGCATTTCCTGCAAGAAGAGCTAAAACAATTTCTCCAAAAGGAATTGAAAATGGAAAATTCCATGGCGAAATAATAGCAACCACACCTTTTGGCCAATACTGTAAGTAGCTTTGTTTTGTCTTCATCCAACGGAGTGGAATTTTTTTATCTCGCAATAACTTAGGAGCACGAGAACAATAAACCGTTGCCACTTCCATTGCTGGCATTAAATCGTGAAGGATGGCTTCTGCTTTAGGTTTTCCATTTTCAATGTGAATGAGTTCAGCAATTTCTTGTAAGTGATCAAGAATATATTCTCTAACATTCAATACGATATCTGCCCTTTTTTTAGCCGAAAGAGTTGCCCAGTTTTTTTGTGCTTCACGTGCTCTTAAAATTATATCAGGAATAATTTCGAGTGGAGTTTGATCCAACTCCTTTAAAAGAGAACCGTCTGAAGGATTTTTTGATTTTATTTTTTCCATATAGTCTGAATCTTAACACGCTAATCAGAATATAGAATTGATGATCACTATAAACAGGCAAAAGTGGAGCGGGCGAAGGGGTTCGAACCCTCGACCCCGAGCTTGGGAAGCTCGTACTCTAGCCAACTGAGCTACACCCGCGCTATGAAATAAGTATATGAAATCATTTGCTTTATCAAAGATTTCTTAATCATAAATTCTCTAATAATTTCAAATGTTTATTAATTTTTTGACTTTTATAGAAACAAAGGATAAAAATCGGCGCAAGGTGCTATTTATATAACCGTTTGATATTATTGATAAAATGCTAAATAAAAAATTTGATATTATTGTCATTGGCGCAGGTCATGCTGGTATTGAGGCTGCTCTAGCGGGTGCTAGAATGGGTTGCGAAGTTTTGCTTACAACATTAAACAATGACCGCGTTGGTTATATGTCATGTAATCCTGCTATAGGCGGACTTGCTAAGGGACAATTAGTCAAAGAAATCGATGCCTTAGGCGGAGAAATGGGCATTAATACAGATAAAAGTGGTATCCAATTTAAAAGACTTAACGCATCGAAGGGGCCTGCCGTTAGATCAAGTAGGGCGCAATGCGACAAATATATTTACGCTTCAAACATAAAAGAGGTTATTGAAACAACTCCAAACCTCACTCTTTTGCAGAGAGAAGTAGATGAAATTCTTGTTTCAAATAATTGTGTAAAAGGGGTGAAGACGAATTGGGGCGAAGAGATATTTGCAAACAACGTTATTATTACTACGGGAACATTTCTTGGTGGATTAATGCACGTTGGAATGCAAAATCAAAAGGGCGGTCGGTTTGGTGATAGTGCTTCCTACGGACTTTCTCATTGGCTTTCTAGTTTTGGATTTAGAATGCAACGTCTTAAAACTGGAACCCCGCCAAGATTAGAAAGACAATCAATAGATTTTTCTAAGTTAGAGGTACAAAGCGGTGACCAACCTCCCCTCCCCTTTTCTTTTTATTTTAAGCCAGAGAAATTTCCAGTGCTTCAACAGGTCAACTGTTGGATTACCTATACAAATTCAAATACGCATGAACTTATCGCAGAAAATTTTCATCGATCTCCAATGTTCACAGGAATTATTAAGGGAGTTGGACCGAGATACTGCCCATCTATTGAAGATAAAGTAAAAAGGTTTTTCGACAAAGACAGACATCAAATATTCTTAGAGCCAGAAGGACTTCAAACTAAGGAAATTTATGCAAACGGACTTAGTACAAGTCTTCCGCTAGATGTACAGAAAGAATTTTTAAGAACAATACCCGGTTTAGAAAACGTTCAAATATCTAGACCAGGTTATGCCGTTGAGTACGATTGCCTTGATCCTACAGAACTTAAAAGAACACTAGAAACCAAGGGACTTTCTGGGCTTTTTTGTGCTGGTCAAATCAATGGCACTTCCGGATATGAAGAAGCCGGAGCGCAAGGAATTGTCGCGGGAATTAATGCTGCATTAAAATCAAAATCTAAAGAACCATTTATTATAAATCGAACTGAAGGCTATATCGGAGTTCTGATAGACGATCTTATAGTAAAAGGAACAGACGAACCATACAGAATGTTCACGAGTAGAGCAGAGTATCGATTGGTTTTACGTGAAGACAATGCTGACCTTAGACTTTCTCAGATTGGATTTTCACTGGGGCTTTTAAAAGAAGAGTATTATAAAAAATATTGTGAAAAATCTGAGCAAATCGAGAAAGAAACATTAAGTGCGCAAGGAACTTATTTTAATCCAACGGCAGAGTTTAACGAATTACTTGAAAGTGTAAATTCAGCAAAAATTAAAGACAGAATCAGCGTTGAGCAGCTATTAAGGCGACCAGAATTTAATTACGATAAACTATCGAATATTAATTACATTCCAACCACAAATAATAAAGAAACCCTCGAGCAAGTTGAAACTCAAATTAAATACGACGGATATATTAAGAGAGAGCTCGAAATGATAAGTAACTACTCGAAAAATGAGGGATTAGAAATCCCTATAGACATTAATTATGACTTGGTTAGTGGCTTAACTAATGAATCAAAGCAAAAGTTAAAACTAATAAAGCCAGAGACTCTCGGTCAGGCCATGCGAATTTCTGGGGTTTCCCCCGCAAATATTGTCACAATTCTACTTCATATTAAGGCGAATGAGCCTAAACGAC
>CAZPTV010000080.1:0-7155 GCA_964589335.1 uncultured Bacteriovoracaceae bacterium | reverse complement strand
ATAATGCTGCTTTATTTGCGTTTTTAACTTACGAAGATAATCAAGAAGTATTTGATCGGTTACATGAAGTCTGCGGTAGGGACGTAAGACATGGTTTTGAATATTTAAAGAAGTTTAGCGTAGAATATGGAGAAATGATAAAGAATAAAAATAAATTAATTCCAATGGATGTGTTAAGAGATCGTTTAAAAAATAATAAATGTTTATAAGAATATTTTCTAAGACTTAATTTAAATATTATTTCTATTAAAAAATAATTCAATTTATATAAATCAAAAACCCTAGAATCATTTCACCATTGAAATAACTCTAGGGTTCTCATCACTTTTGAAGAGTTCTACTTGAGGTCACACGAATTCCATTTCATGCTTAAAATTGAATTGAATAAATTCCGCAGTGAAAATTTATTTCACCGCGGATAATTTAAGAAATTATTGAGTTAAGCAAGGGGTGTTGTCGGTTTCAACCATGACAGTTACTGACCATGATCTTCCAGAGGTTACTGGACCAACATCACATTGAAGTGCTTTACATGCATTGATCATTGTGTAGTCTGGGCAGTAGTATCCAAAAGTACCATCGCCGCAGCTTGCGTAATATCCCATGTAAACTAAGTACATTGTGTTTGTAGGTACGCAATATGTTTTGCATGTATAATCTGTCATTACATTGCTTACTCGAACTGAATAAGTATGATTTCCAGATTGTAAGTATGATGTAAAGTCAGCAATATTTGATTTAGAGCCAACAGCCAAACCAGTGCGGTAGTTGTTTGTATTCGATTGTTGTGCTGGTAAGCGAATGGTTGCGCCAGGGACTGGGTTTCCATCCATCAACAAAGTTACATCTGCTGCAAACTTCGCGTAGTTTTGTAAACCACCCGAATTGTTTGGAATGATTTGTACTCTTAAATCTTGGTCGGCATAGATTTGTCCGCTTGTTGTTGTTGCTGTAACGTTTCCGCTACCCGTTAGTGTGTATGTAAACGGTGTGGTGTAAGAAACGATTGGATGCGAACAACTTCCGCCACCGCCACTTGTTGATGTTGGTGTCGGGGTTGGGGTTGGGTTAGAATTGTTCGTCACATTGTTTGTGGTTGAAGAATTGTTATTCGTGGTGCTTGAATTTGATGTGCCTTCTGCAACTCTTTTACCGCAAGCTGAAATGGACAATGCCATTAATATTGTAATTAAAGATACGTTAAATTTTGTTTTCATATAGTTCTCCTCATTTTACTTACCTTATCCTAAGGTGTTCTCTCTTTAGTGATACTAGTAAGTAATGCAATGCCAGTGCCATGATTATGTTAAAGTCGGGTAGTAATAATATAAGTAATAGTAATCATTATATAATTTCATAAAACTAGCGATCATAATCTTGCTAATAATTAGACATATAAGATTGCAAATGTATTATAATTTATCAGTCACATGTAAATAATTTATACATTATATGTTAGAATTATATTCATATTTATCGACGCTAGGAAGTCTATTAAAGAATTGTTGTTTAGGTTCGGAGCTATAGTATACTATTAATATCGGATATTTTTGGGGGAAATTCTTAATGGTCGTTTTTAAAGGGAATCTGCATTCTAAAAAGGGCTTAACCCTTATTGAATTTATGGTTTCAATTCTTATTTCTGGAATCTTTATGATGATGTTTACAGGTGCGATTGTACATATCATTAAGAGTAAAACTGAAATCGATACTGATATTGATAAGCATGCATCAAGAAGAGTTTCTTCAGATGCATTTTTAAACTTTGCGGAAAAAGCTGGTTTATCAATGCAATATTTTCATTTACCAATCGATAGGTTTTGTAATGGAAACAGTGTCAATTCAATTTGTATTAGAAAATTTAATACCGGTACTGCGCACTTTGATAGTCTCAGTTCAACAGATAATATATTTCGCTCTAATCAGATGGCAGGGGTTGAAACACAGACGATTGAATTTTATCGCGATGACTACACAAACATCGTAAGTCAAACCGTAAGTATTGATGAAAATGTTCCATTGGTATTTAAAACACAACCGATAACCTTAAACACTTCAGTCGCAACAAGTGAATACTATGCAACTTGGCCATTAGTGAATGGTTCAAGCGCTCCATTACCAATTATTGCATATAGTTCTGATAGTCCGAGTTTAACTTTTAGAAATTTAGCAGCTGAAATCGCATCTAATAATCCTGCATTTTGTAATACAACTGGAACCGGATTAAATACAACATTTGGAAACAATTTGTTTTTTCAATCTAATTCAGACCCGAGTGCCGTTCTAGGTTTGGCGAATCGACTATTAGTTGTATACAATTTTTCTGATCCTACACAGTATATAATCCAAAAAGTTAGTTCGGTTACCAGTTGTGCACAAAACCAAGATTTATGTATGAATAAATTCATGAGTGACTGTCAAACGGGAAGAGGGCCTGATGTAGCTTGTAATACCAGTGGAGACTTGAATTGGTTTCGAGGTGGTAATTCAGATTGGAATGGTTTCTACATCATTACAATGAGTCCATATGAAGCAACTCAAGATATACCAAATTCAATCACTTATACGAGTACATTTACAGTAGACTCACAAACATCAAAAGCTTTTCCAACAAAATCATTTAATTACATTTTTCAAAATCCAATAAATTATCCATCTGCAATAGGTTGGTTTTCTGATAGCGCAGCGAGTGGAAATATAGCTATTCATAAAGTACATACAGCTAAATATTGTACAGAAAATGCCATCGCAAATTTTAATGCAATTGTTGTTGATGCTAGAAAAATAAAAATTGCATCCAGTACTGATCCAAACGATAGCAATTGCCCTGCGGTTGGAAAAAAATGCGCACTATGGTCAATTCCTTGGGAAATTGTTGATTCATCCTTAAATATTGCAAGTCCCATGAACCCATATAGGTTAATTGATAATCTTGAAAGTAAAATATTAATTACCAGACAAATTGGAACAAATTCACTTTCATTATATATGAAGGGTGATCTGATTCCTATTGGAGCAGATACGACCAACGCAAGCTACACTTGGTAAATAGATTATTAATTGGGGGCACGTTTTGAATAAAAAAAATAATTCAGGACAACTTTTGGTAGCAATGGGTATCGTCATATTTTTAATGATTACTACGTCGGTGATGTGGCTGTCTCATAATAATTTACGTACACATTTACCATCGAGTATTCTTGAAGCTGAAGGTCGTGCATCAATACAATCTGTTTTAAATCGTATTAAAACTTTGCTCATTAAACGCACAGTACCATGCCCAGATGCTACAAATATTATTTTTTCTTCTTTTAGAAATCTGGCATTAGGTGCTCCAGGTATGGGTACAATTCTACCAAATCCAGGTACGGTAACGATTACTTTCTCTCGGGATACTTTGACGACACTACCTCAAGGAGGATGGGTAACACAAAACGCAAGTATTTCTCAGCTAAATGCATTAACTGAAAGTAGCTTGACGTGTATATTATCTAATACCGAGGCAATGAATATTGAGCGCTTGCAAGTGGTAATTACACCTGTAGGAATTCCTGATATTCAAAATTTATCACGATCAGTTCGAGTGGCTGCACAATTAACCCCGAGGGCAGTTTCTGGATCATTTATTCCACCGATTTCTATAACAAAAAACTATACATTAAAGATTCCTGTAATATCTGATTTTAATATTATTACGACAAATCCATTACCATGTAAAACTACAAACTATATTTCTGATGGCTTACCAAATAGTGCTGACAATTGTAGAGCATTTGATTTTAAGACTGGATCTGGGACCATGCATTTTCTAGGTTCAATTATAAATTGGGATAATTCAATTGATAAACCAGTTGAAATATCTCAAGCAATTACAAATCAAGGCAGAGAAATTTTAAAATATACTGATAAAGATAGATTATTTTTTGAGAATATATTTTATATGCGCGGTCCTAGTATGCATTATTATAGTATGAATGATGCGAGTAACCCCGAGACATTTTCAAAAATATTCAGAAAAGGAATTGAATATAATGTATTAAATTATCAAACAGGTGCAAATCCTCAATTTTATCCAAATCTTCACTTTGGAAGACCCGGTTCAAATTTTGACTTAGAATGGACAATGCCTTTAAATTATTTTCCAGGCAAACAATTGATATCAAACAATCCTGCAGAGGAGTGGCTTCCGTTGCCAGATATCGTAAACACAGTTGGAAATAATTCATTTAATTCAAATACTAAAGAGTGCATTGATTCTTCAGGCCTAACTTCTGATGGTGTATATTGTCATGGTAATTTTCAATCTCCTTATCCTGAATATCTTGGATCCGATTCTTCACCAGATACATGGTTTCAATCGAGTGGTAGCTCAACTGCAATGATCCCTGACGACCCATCTTCTCATTCGAATAATGACGGAATGGGGATTACAGATCTAAATCAAACATGTCGTGGTTTTGATACAATTGGAAATGTTACAAATAATAAAGGAAGCGTATTTGTTTATAATAATCCTTACGGAAATATTACAATAAAGCTTAAATATAGTGATAATCCGAGTTCAAGACAAAATGTTTTCTGCGGAATGATTAATGCTAGAAGAATATTTATTGAAACATCTAATTCTAGTAGTTCGCATATGAATGCAGATTATTCGATGATTGGGACTTTTATTGCAAGACAAATTGTATATTTAAATAGTAGCGCTGGAGATTCTTTATTTTTTGTAAACCCTAAAGATGGAGTAACTTTGCCACCTGATTCTGCGCAAACATTAGCTCAATATGAACAAAACCAACAGGGTGTGACTTCATCTAAGCCGCAATCAATTAATGGTATTTATGAAAAATTTTATAAATATTCAAATAGTTATACGCATAATTACTTTATTCCATTAATGAGCTCTAATATTTCTCTGAGTTCAACTGACGCTAAAAGAAAATATTTTCCTCTAGGACCAACTTCATTTATGACTAATAAAGCAGGAGCAAGCCCTCCATACTCTTTTATTGATGATACAAAACTTCAAACATCATTAAACTATAAATGTATGTTTATTAACGATCCTGTACTTTGTGATACTCAGTCATCTGGTATTACAAGTATGCACGATGAGGTGGCTTGGATTATTGAGGATATTTTTTAAATGAAAATCCAAACTTCAAAATCAGGATTTACATTAATTGAAGCAATGATTTCTATCGTCGTTGTTACGATTGCAATTTTCGGAACTTATTCAGCAATTACACAATCGACAAAACAAGAAGTGAATACGAGTAGAATTATTCAAATGAATACGGTTTTAGATCAATTACTTTCTAGATTTGCTTCATCCATGCAGCTTTATCCAAATACGACGATACGTAACCCATCAGGTGGAGCTAAAACGCTTGGCTCAGGAGTCAATGCGCTGGCATATGTGAGTTGTTTTAGTTTAGAAGGTACGCCATACCTTGCGGGTGATGATTTTCATGGTATGAAATTATTTGATTTTACATCTTTACCTGCCAATACGATTTCAGGAGCTACTATAAATCCAAAATGCTTTAATCTAAGCGATAATACTCATTTGTCTTGTATTTACAGATGTGCCGGTACTCAAGTCAGCAGTAAGTATCCGGTGCTTGAGGTGCATTTTAGATATGACTCGGTTAGTTCAGCACAAGCGACAGTTGCAATTATTTTAATTAACAATCAAGGAAACACGGTGATGCCAATTGCTTTTGCGGAAAAGCATATTGTTATTGAGTCACATTTAGGCGTTCCTTACAACGGTGATATTCCTACGCCGCAATAAGATCGAGTATAGTAAGAATGAGTATTGTCATCTTATAAACTATTTAATAAAAAATAATTATGAATGATTCCTGGTACGAAATTAATGTTGATAGAAAGCATGTGGCAAAAGAGCGCGAAAAAGCACGTGAATTAAAAAAAACAACGTGGTGGCTCACAAAATTGAATCAAGGAATTTGTCATTATTGCGAAAAAAAATTTAAACGAACTGAACTCACGATGGATCACATTGTACCACTTGCACGTGGAGGAAAAAGTACGAAAGGTAATATTGTGCCATCCTGTAAAAGCTGCAATGTTAATAAAAAATTAGATACTCCAGTTGAGCAACTGTTAAAAGAAATAAATAAAAAATGAATTCAGAAAATAATCGTAGAAAATTCTTTAAAGATTTAAAAATAGAAACTTCAAATACTGTACTGGGTTTTATTAAAACAGTACTTCCTGATTTTAAAATTGAAGATACAAAATCTAAAACACGGAAGAAGTGTATCTCTTCAGGAGAGCCGTTAAATAATACAGGAACTCCATTTGGTGGACGTGTTAGTTCAGTTGCGTTAGTTAGAAAATCTAAGAATATTGTCTATATCATAGTAGCTCATCGTGAAGATTTACCCCCGTCTTTTCAAGATTCAAAAGAATGCGGTGTCAGTGTTTTGCATTTACAAAAATACGATGAACTAAATTATAATTGTAATTATGGCAGTTCTCATACAAGAAGAATATCAGGAAAAGATTTGATTATAGAAGCCACTAATGAAAAACAATGGATCGACTCGAATGGACCCCATAAAATACGCCATTTAGTAAGCACGCCTTGGATGACTGTTCTAGCGCTTGAAGAAGGTGGGGCAATTTTAGAAATCAACCCCGAAAGTGGATTTGTAAGTAGAAGATATATTTTTGGTAAAAATCCTGATTTGTCTTTTTTACAATTGCAATGTGAGCCTGGACAGCCGATTAAATTAAATGCATTTTCAAATAAAAATGAGAAATATATTTATACTACGCTTGAATTATTTGATCGACGTGCAATCAATTTAAATAAAGAGATATTCAATGACGGTTCGATGGAAAAATCTACGACTGTCGAAATTCCAATCCAAAGTGAATTAAAAATTCAAGATGAAGATTTAGTTGTATATGTAAAAGAAGAACCGATCGGTAGCAGTCTTTGGATCGAATACTAATTCTTATTAAATTTTTCCATCAATCGTTCAAAATGAGTTAGTTTTACAATTCCTGAGTCGGGATTTCCCATGATGTCAGTGTAATCTGGCACTATTTCTAAAATTTCAAAACCTTCTTCTCCTCGGTCTCGATATCCACGAAAATATGTATCCGCAAAACCTAAAATAT
>CAZPTV010000079.1:0-7188 GCA_964589335.1 uncultured Bacteriovoracaceae bacterium | reverse complement strand
CTAGTGAAATTTATAAAAATTAAATCATTAATGTTTGGAATCACTATTCTATTCGCAGCATTAACGCCTGCAAAATCACATGCTTTGTTTTTTTGGTGGTATGACTTAATCCATATTGGAATTCATGGTGGCGAAGGTAATTGTATTTGGGTTTGTGGCGTAGGCTGGCAAGGCAACTGCACACAAAATGCTAAGCAAGATTCATTCAATATTTTTAGTCCTGCATTTGCAGCGGCAACAAGCACAACTTTAGCTTCACCAAACCCTGTGCCGGGTTATTGGGGAACAGGCAATTGCCCTTTTACAAAAGGTTGTACAGTTACATATTCGGGAACAGCAGCGAGTCCTTCAAAGTTAAATGCTAAAGATTTATCTAGGTTTATGTCGCTTGTTAAATCGAAAGGAAGTACAGCGAGTTCGCCGAATGATTTTAAAACTCCAACATCTGCTGATGTCAGTCTTGTAAATAAAGTAACTGAAAAATACAAAGTACCTAAAACAACAACTACGGTATTTTCTGGCTCAAATTAAAATCAGAAAAATATTTTAAATCAAAAGAAAAGCCTCATTGAATCGATTCAATGAGGCTTTTTTATATTACATATTTTTAACTAAAATCCATTCACCTTGTGCACTTTGTTTATATAACTTTGTATCTTGATATTTTTCCCCATAAGCAGAATCATTTGGACCATCATTTTCAAAGTATGTAGTATCGATAAGAACAACTTTTGTTCTGCCTTCATTTTCTTCAGGAAACAATCGCAACACTAAAGTGGCATCTTGCTCATCACTTCCGCCTGCCAACATAATCGTTAAAATACTTACTCCACCGGGGCCAAATCCATTAGAAACACTGTCAATTCTTGTTTTAGGATTAATATATAAATCACTCGACCTAGAACTAATGGTTCCTTTTTTATCGATTGTGAATTCCATTTGATCTCCAGATACAGGATCAATCAAACGGTAGTTTCCTTTAAATATATTCCGCGCATGAATCGGATTTACAGCTGCAAAAGATAACGATGAAATAAAAAGAGTTAATAATAAAATAATTCGAGTCATTTTGGTCATAATAATCACCTTTCGTTTTCAGTTGCCATCCTTGCAATCAAATTTGAGTAAAACCGAAATACCACGAGCAATAACGCTTTGCAATAATGCTTTATTAGGTATTCGCAAAAAATGACTAACCCTTCAAAACTGATTAATACTTCGACGGATGTGTCTTACCTACCTGCTTGATATTTATATGCTTTTTTATCTTTTTTTATGGCACTTATATTGAGTTATAATAAAGAAATCGGGGACAATTATGAAAATCTTTATACTCTTACTGCTCTTAACTACGACCGCATTCGCACAGGACTTATCATTAATATCAGTATCTAATATTACACAAACACGTGCTTATATTTATTGGAAAAGCCAAACTTCAGGATCCTCTAAAGTTCTATACGGAACGAGTAGTACTAATCTCAATTTAAATGTTACTTCTGCTGGAAATAGAACCAATCATACTATTCTTTTACAGCCACTTACAAATTGCACAACTTACTATTACAAAGCGCAAGTCATTACATCTGCAGGCACGACCATTGATTCTACTATAAAGTCGTTTGCTACCCATGGATGTCGGGGAAACAGCACGGACACCACCCAACCATCAGCACCGAGTAACTTAAGAGTATTGAGTAAAACTTCAACTTCAGTAACTCTCGAGTGGAATCCCGCAGTAGACACGAATGGAATTGCAGGTTACATCATTTACGGAAAAAACAGCACTTCAAATTTTGGAATTATTGCAACGACCAACGGATCCACAACAAGAAAAACCATCACAGGTCTTTCTCCCTCTACAAATTATTCAGGTACATTTGGTATTACTTCTGGCTTTGCAGTACAAGCTAAAGACCCCTCTGATAATTATTCAAACTCAACGGCGAGACTACCGTTACAAACTTCAGCTACTCCCTCTGTATGTAAAACACTTTTAACAAACAGCTCAAATTTTTCATCTAAATTAAATCCAACCGGTAATCCAATTGGCGGCGGTGATTGCTATACAAATACAATCAATCCTTTATCGGCAAATTATATTGCTTATGATAAAACTTCGCTTCTTGGGGCATTAAATTCTGCTCAACCAAATCAAATTATTTTTATTCCTTCATCAGTAACACTGGATTTGACCGGATTGAACAATATTTCGATTCCAGCAGGTGTAACCATTGCAAGCGATCGAGGTTATTTTGGTTCTCAAGGTGCTTTGATTTTTTCAAATTCAACCTATCCAGAATCAAGCACAATCCCCCTCTTCAAAACAGACGGACCTAATGTACGCCTTACTGGACTTCGTTTACGCGGACCGAATCCAGAATTTTTTGATCACGATTATAATGCAACTGGTGTTGGATTATTATTGAAAAATTATTACCAATCACTCGAAGTTGATAATTGTGAAATATTTAATTGGGATAAATGGGCATTTTATCTTTATATTCAACATGATTCGCACATTCACCACAATCACTTTCACCATATTATGCGCAATGGTTACGGTTACCCGATATGGTTTGGAGGCAGCGGAAGCGAAGAAAACGGAACTTCAATCGTTGAAGCAAATATCTTGGATTCTGCAAGACATACGATCGGATCTAGCGGGCATAAAAATTCTTGGGAAGCACGCTATAATGTGATTATGCACCGTCAGTTAAATAATAATTTTGATCGACATGACTATGGTCCAAATGGCTTTGGTGGAATTGATACCATTATTCATCATAATTTATATTATTCAACCAACTATCAGTTTGGAATTATGTTTCCATATTCATCAACAGGAATGGATTTAATTTATGAAAACTGGTTCGCAAGACCTTTTGCAACTGTCGGTGTGATTGATAATATACAAGTTTCAACGCTCAACAATCCACAAGTTCAGTTTTATTCAAATAACTTTGATAGCCTTGGAAGAAATGCACCAACTCCAGTTATCGTATCTAATCTCACCGAAGGCACAGCTCCATTAAAAGTAGAATTTAATGGATTATCCAGCCATGATAATGATGGTGGTAATATCAAAAAATATGTTTGGAGATTTGGCGATGGCGATCACACTGGAAATGAAAAATATGGTAGCAATGTTAATTACACCTTCACTCAACCAGGTGTTTATCATGTAAATTTAATTGTATATAATGATTATGGCGTACCAAGCGATCTGGCCGATAAAACGATAATCGTTAAACCTGCCAATCCTAATGCATATGTGTTTAGCGGGTGGATAAAAGATTCTTACCCAGGAAATATTTCTGGAAGATATGTAAATCAACTATTACTCGATGATAATATAATCTTATGGCAAGACGATGTAGCCGGAAACGAAGGTTGGCAGCATGTCGTTGTCGATTTATCACCTTATGTTGGTTCAGGACAAACGCATAAAGTAGCCTTCAAATTATTAGCTGTTGCTAATAATGCTTCGCAAGCCGGTACTGATATTGTGGAATTGTATCAATGGTATGATGATATAACGATTTTTAAAACAAATATTCAAAACTCAAACTTTGAAGCGGTTTCTGCCAGTCCATGGAAAAATAAATTCACACAAGCACCTGGAAATCCAAATCCAATTACAATCGGTACGGGTGTTGTGACTTCTGATCCACGCAGTGGATTTAAGAGTTTTTATATGAAATTCCCTGAAGGTATCCCTGTTCCACAAGGTACTTCGGCTGAATTATATCAAAATATTGTTTTTCAATAATTAAACTAGAAACACGGTACAGGGTTCACACTTCCGTATTCAAGTCCCGCAAAATCCGTCGTCAAAGTGGTGACTAAATTCAATCCTACTAAAGTTTTTTCATAAAATCGAACTGTCATTTTTCCTGACAATGTTTCCATGTCATGAAAAATCTCACCCTGTGGAGTAAGAAATGGCAAATCCATAAAAGATTCTTTTGGAGCCGTAGCTTCTAGTTCTAATCGTGTTTCTTTGTTTTCAGCAATGACTTCCCATTTTCCAAAACAGATTTTTGATTTCACAGAGTTCAAATCATTTGGACGGTATGAATATTGTTTGCCTTTATAGTTAAAACCTAAAATAACATTTTCATAAAATTCACGTCCTAAAACTTTTGGCCGTCCACCACCAGCTACTAGAGCCGCAGTTGGGTCTTCTTTAAATTGATTTGATACGATCCATGCCCACCACTTCGGAAACTCTCCACCCCAGTTTCGATCTTGATAACAAGGGGCATTTTCAAAACGAACAGGAACTCCGTTTGTTATAATTTCTCCGGTACAGCGTGCATCTGCTTGAGCTGGAAACCAACCAATATTCGTTAAACCTTTAATAAACATTCCCCATCCCATGGCATTAAAACTCCACTTGCGTGTGATTGTGAAATCAAAGGATGAGTTCTTGCTTTTTCCACGCACATGTTTATCGGTTAATAAGTTATCACCAATTCGAACTAATACTTCATCTTTAGATGCTGTAAAATCACTTACACTAAGTTGTTCTTCATCAATACGCTTTTGTGAAAAATCACCGAACGATACAAAAGATAATGCATTATTAGATTTACCAGTTTTATCCCAAGGATTGACTACTCCATAGGTCATGTAAAAAGATTCATTCTGTTCTGGAATTACTACTTTCACATACCACCATTCAAACCATGACTTATCAGAACCGTCCCAAATTAAGCGATTGTATCGATCTGGGGCATCGAATTGAACTTCTTGAGCAGAAGCTTGAGAAACCATTGATAAAGTGATCAAAAATAGAAAGCTAATCATATTCATAGAAAAATCCTAAGTAAGACATCACTAAATTACAATTTTAAAATAAAACGAAGTAAAAAAGTCGGTTTAAGAGATTCATTCTTGACCGAATCAAAGCATATCGTTATTTTACGCATCGCTATGAAAACGAAAATAATCATTATCTCTCTACTTTTAACTCAATATTTATTTGCCAGTAATGAACCTAAGGCAATTCCGATTTTTAAAACTAAATCAGTCTATAACGGGGAACTAAACCTCATTGATTTTAAAGAGAACAGATACTTAATCGCAACTTCACGTCAAACTTCACTTCTGCAAGGAATGATGAATCTATTAGACAATCAAAAACTAGACACTGAAGTGCCTCAAATCATGACTGCACTTTCTACTCTACATTCAAAGCCTGAAAATATTTTTACTTTAGGTTTAGGGGGTGGATCCATTGTTCGCCATCACTTAAAAACAGTTCCAAAACTTAAGATTATTTCTGCAGAAATTGATCCTGAAATGGTTGAAATTGCCGGAAAATATTTCAACACCAATCTACCAAACCACATTATTGTAAAAGATGATGGGTACAATGCCCTTAAAAAATATGAAAACAAGTTTGATATTATTTGGGTTGATACTGGTTTGCCAAAAACAGGACCGAAAGTAACAGTAAAAGCTGAAGAAATTCAGGCTTTAAAACATGCCCTCTCAAAAAATGGATTGATTATAATCTATCTTGGAGAAGCAAAAGAAGAAAACACATACGAACAAGCATACAAAAGCTACAAAGGAGATTTCACATCTGCTTTGCGCATCAAAACAAATGCCAATCAATTAAATGCATTGATGACTGGCTTGAAAAATGCCGAAATTTTAAAAGACATTCCACTGAGTGAACAACCTATTTATTTCCTTGCTGTAGGAAATGTAAATACAATCAATTGCAAAGACTTTATTAAAAATACTAAAGCACTCAATCAAACGGGAATTACTAAAATTGAAATGCAATCTGATTTGTGTAAAGAAATCTAGATATACTCTTGGTGGCCCTTACCAATAATTAATGCTTAATTATTTTCAAATTATAGTTAAATTATTTTACTATTTTGTTCTCATTATTTTTCTTTATTTCTGATTTATTTTGATCCGTAGTCGGTACATCTTTCGCAGTTTGCAAATCATTTGTGACGCTATTATTAACGTCAGTCTAATCAGAAGTCATTGTTTTTAACAGAAATTTCTTGAAGCTTACTTAAATCAATTGTTTTAATTAATCTTGCATTATTACCAGTGGCTGTTTTTGTTAGGTCCATTAAATCTACACTAGTACAAGCACCCATTGCGTCTTCTTTTTTTGAGCAAACCGCAGACAATTCATGTTTCTCATACTTTTCTTTACATTTTAATGTAACTGCATGGTTAGAACTTGAATGCGGATCAGTGCCTGAAAAGGCAAAGATTGGAGTTATTAAAAGTGTCGATAAAACTATTATTGATTTGTAAACTATTTTATTCATAGCATTTCTTCCTCTTAATATTATACCCCCCCCCTCCGCCAGAATATCCTAATTTTTTTTAAAATTTAAAAATATTCTAGAAATTTTACCTACATACTGCTGCTTTTATTTTTCTGTTTTCGTTCTTAATAAATATATCGTTCTATCGCTCAATGCCCCGTCCTCCATTGGAATTTAATAGAGCACGCGCTGAGCTTCCTGCTCGCGAGATTCGCTCTCGAACCGTGCCTTTATTTTATTTTGAAAAAGATTCCTAATACAAGTGCACCATTTGACATGAGAATTTTCATTGATATTATTTTTGACATTGCTGAAAATAAATATTAAACATTGCAAGTGAACACGAAACAATTTCAACTTACTGGCTTTGAAAGTATTGGCGAAAAGCGTTTTGGCGGGACTTTTAGAAATTACAAACGTAAGAAAAACGAAACCCGAGGACGTAAAAAGTTAAAATTCACGCCCAAAGGCAACTCTCGCACAGCAAGACCAATAGCTATAAAAAAACCCATGCACTTAGTATTAAAATCATCTCACGCCCGTGGCAGTAAATCATTTCTACACCCTGACAGAGCACTTAAAATTCAATTAATCATACGCAAACAAGAAAGGCGATTCGGTGTAAAAGTATATGAATATGCTAATAGCGGAAATCACTTGCACTTGGTCGTTCGTCCTAGATCTAGAGTAGCGTTTCAGGGGTTTTTAAGAAGCATTTCAGGGCTTATTGCACGCGAGACTCTTTTAAATGTTAAAAATGAAACCGAAAGAAGCGCGAAGCAAAATAGAATTTTGTTGAGTAAAGAAATTACAGGTAATTCAAAGCCAATAAAATTAACAGAAAATATCTTAAATTTATTTGTATAAATATTATGATGAA
>CAZPTV010000078.1:0-7190 GCA_964589335.1 uncultured Bacteriovoracaceae bacterium | reverse complement strand
ATTCAAAGCCAATAAAATTAACAGAAAATAATACTGAAAATAATACAGAAAAATTAACACCTAAATTTTGGGACGCTCTCCCCTTTACTAGAATATTAGAATGGGGGCGCGAGCTTAAAACCGTAGCGCTATATCTAGAACAAAATGTACTTGAAGCTTATGGTTTTTCAACGGTTAGAAAGCCAATTAAATTTTCGTATGGTTAGTTTTATTTAGGAACACCGCAATACATAAATAAAAAAGCCGACTGCAAAGCAACCGGCTTTTTATATATTAATATTTAAATAAATTTTAAACGCTGATTCCTGATTTTCTGTAGATGTTTAATTTATTTCTTAGAGTACGAATGCTGATTCCAAGTTCACGAGCCGTATGTGTACGATTACCATTGTTGTGATCGAGTGAACTTAAAATTACAGCGCGTTCGATATCATCAAGCGTTCTGCCTGGAGCCCATTTAGCAAGCTCTTCCCACTTCTGAGAATGTGCACCTGCACCTTGAAATGTGTTTGCAGAATTGCCCAAAGAAATATCTTCTGGACGAATCACACTGTCTCTTGTGGTCATCATAGCCTTTTCAACAAGACCTTCTAACTCACGAAGATTACCTTTGAATTCCATTGCAGCTAATTTTGCAATCGCTTCTTCGGTAATTGCACTTGCTTTACGACCTGTGCGAGCAGCAATATTAGTCATCATTGAGCTTACTAGTGCATTTAGATCTGATGTTCTTTCACGAAGAGGTGGGATCATAATTTGAACGGCATTGATTTTATAAAACAATGCTTCGCTAAATCGTTGAGCACTAACAAGTTCACTCAAGTTTTTGTTCGTGATTGCAACAATACGAACATCAACTGGAATTCCGCCCTTAGAACCAAAACGTTCAGTCAAGCCTGTTTCTAAGACTCTCAAGATGCGAGCTTGTAACTTCAATGTTAATTCAGAAACGTTGTCTAATACCAAAGTTCCACCATTAGCAACTTCGAATTTACCACGCTTTTCTGATACGGTTCCTGCAAATGCACCTTTTTCGAATCCGAATAATTCGGTTTCAAGTAGCATTTCTGGTTGTTGCGCACAGTTCACTGTTACAAAAGATGCAGATTCGCGGTTGCTGTGTTCATGGATGTATTTCGCAAGTGTGCTTTTACCTGTTCCATTTTCACCTTGGATAAGAACGGAAGTTTTGCTTCCTGCTGTGTTCTCAGCCAATCGTAAAATGTCATTCATCCTTGAGTCTTGCGTTTGTATTTCAATCATGGTTCGACCTCCTGTCGGTTATGATTATTGTTATTATTTCTTGTTTTCCCACTGAAGTTGTTCTAACTCGTCCTGAGCCGATTTCTTCCAGACATCATCACTGCTCGACGCTGCGAGCTTTTTAAATGTCTCCATCGCCTCATCTTCGTGTCCCGTACGTGCAAGAATCTTAGCACGATTGAACTCGAATTCTTTTTGACGACGATGTTTAGGGTTACCTGTTAAGATTTCCCCAAAAGCAATTAATGCTTTTTTATCGTCACCTAAATCGTAAAGCGCTTGTGCGCGAAATTCTTTAATTTTCATAATTTGTTCTGATAGTTCATTATAAAGTGTATATCGAATGAGTGCTGAATCTGCCCAACGAACGACGTCATCCTTACGTCCCATTCGTGACAAATTTTCAACATATTGTAGATATGTTCCAATTTGGCGTTCTCGTGATAGTTTTTTATATAAATCATTTTTTAATAACATTTCGTAATATGCTGTTGATTGACTCAAGTCGCCCTTTCCACCATTTCTCGCCAGCGACAACGCGGCAAGATCGTACAGCTTGATTGCAGAAAGCGCGCCACCACCATTTTCGTTACCGCGAACCATAGATAACTCAACTATAACTTTTTCTGGGGTTTCTCCTGAAAGTCTTAAAAATCGAGAGCTTAGGTAATGGAAGTCATCCTTCTCATCGTCAGTTGCATTGGCTAATTGCCCCTGTAATCCTGGTATCCTTTTGGCTACGGCATCCATCATCCCAAGTGCAAATTCAGCCTTCAAAATGGCCAACATGTATTTAAAGCGACCGGGTTGCGGCAACACATCCTGATATTCTTGAGTTAAATTAATAACCTTTTTAGCCACTTTAATACCCAGCTCTTCACCTGCATCAGTTTCTGAGAGTTTTAATACCAATCTTTCAGATGACTCTGAAAATCGTTTTTTGAATTCAGCAGCTAGCGTTGAGTGAACATATTTGTTCCGATAAATGGCAATATTTTTTAATGCTTCTTCGTCTTCTTTTTCATCGTTGTAAAAACGTGTCTGTGACAATTCATATGCCACTTCAATATCTTTTGCATCAACCAAAGGATCTGCAAAAGGCTCCAATTGATGTGCATTAAAATATGCATCATAAAATTCTTTTTTAGATGCCTGATCATCGAATTGACACTGTGACAATCTCAATTGTGCCATATGCGAAGCCGAACTAAATGGATGTTTATTCACAACATCTTCATACATGTTTTTGATTCGAATTGCATTTTGAGCCGTGGTTTGTGAGCGGGTTGAGATTAAATCTTCAATTTCTGCTAAACGATATCGTACGTATGAAATGTATTTAGTCGTCGAAAATTTTTCCAGATAATCTGAATAAAATTTCTGTGCATCCTTTAGTCGATCTAATTTAAAATAGGTTTCCGAAAGATTAAACCAATTCTGAGGAAAGTCTGAAGTGTTTTTTGGAAAGCGTCGAATTGCACTTTCATATGCGATTGCAGCTCGTTCCATAAACCCACGAGCAGCAAAAACAGATCCAACGCGAAATGCAGCTTCTGGAGATATTGGAGTATTGGCATCAATCACGCTTTGAAATTCTTTTTCAGCTTTTTCATATTCGCCAAGCTCAAACAACGATTCAGCAACAGCAAGTCGAAACACTTCTTTTTCCAACGGATTATTTTTATTATTTGCTTTAAAATTTAATCCAAGATTTGCAAATTCTAAGGCTTTTAAATATTTGCCTGTGTCCATATATTCCTGAACAAAATATGTAATTGCTAATTGAGTACGGTCAGATTCAGCACTTTCAATTGTAATTTTACGAAATAATTCAAAAGCTTTTTCTTTATATCTCTCACTCTTTAAGAGTTTTGATAATTTTAGAAAAGTATTCGCAGTTAGAAATTCAATTTCAGGCTTTAATGGACTTTTCGGAAAAGACGTTTCAAAAAACTTGATCGTTCTTAGTGCTAATGCAAATTGTGAATCTCGATATAGTTTAATGGCTAATCTATAGTGTGAAATTTCTTTATTTCTTGCTCCAAAGTTTTCATTTTTGAGTTTCTTCTCGATTGGATACTGATACCGCATATCCGGAGAGTCTAATTTAAAGAAATTTTTGTATGCATATGGAATTTCCCAAAGTTTAAAAGGAATCATTGCATCTTTATTTCGATCGAGGCCATGCGTGCAACCCACTGGATTTGTATTTGTATGAACCGTCGCACTCTTAATCGATTTCTTTTTATTTAATTGTGAAAATAGCTTTGGATTAACCGTTGGCTTTGTAGCTTTAGTCTTTGAATCCGTATGATTTTCTGTTGGAATTGGCGTTTCAGCGACTTTGTTCATTTCTGGCTTTTCAGTGCTGAGCCAATAATCAAACTGTAACTGCAACGGTGTTTTACTAAGATAATCAAAAAATTCTATACCCTGTTTTTTGGCTTTTTCAGTAAATCGAATCTCTAGAGTTACATTTTCACCATCTTGACCAGGAGTTCTCGTCATGAGGATCTTTTCAGTTCGATCATCTTTTGACTCTTGGATATTCTTAAAAGGAACTACACCCGTCGTAACATTTTCTAATTTTAGTATGACTGCCTGAAGAATTCCGTTTTGCTCGATTTTTTCTACTGTATAGGTAACCTTAGGATCAACTGGAATAACCAAATGAGAGTGCGTTTGAAAATTTGTAAAGGTGGTTTCAGAATGCGCAGTGGATACTCCCAGCATGAATAAAGATATCCATCCTGTAGTTCGAGCAAATTCTTTGAGTAACGTTGAGCCATCCTTGGCCACAAACATCATTAGACCCCCGCAACCTATTATATATAGCAGATGCCGTGCCAAAATCTGCCTAGGAATTTTTGTTGAAATCATAGGATTTTTTTCCGATTGGAATATAGTACCGTCCACATTTTGACCCAGTCTTTTGTCGCCCCAGTCAAATTCTTGACGAGAATTAGGAATCAATGAATGAAAAAAGAATATTTCAAAAATCAACTCTGTTCTATATTCTTATAGAGATAAAATAATGAAACCTAACCAAACTTATTTCATCCGATTTTTTTTGTTACTCAACAGTCTGATTCTTTTTTCAGGTTGTGGATTAATTTTTGGAACAAGCCAAAAAGTAGACAATAAAAACAACGAATATTCTACTTATCGTTTTGAGCATGAGAAAAATCCTAAGTGGAAACGAATCAGTACGGTCGCGAGCAACCAATTAAAAGATCAACGCGTTCTCGCGGCATCAGAACAAGAGCCAGAAAATGCTGACATTGCCTACGAATATAAAAAAGGTGCGATCATTACGTTGAACTCTGCTTGCCATCCTCAAAGAAATTCTAGTCTTAAAGAATTATCTAATAATTTATTGATGGGTCTACCTAAAAAAGAAATCATTGAATCAAAAGAAACGGTCCTCGATGAGGTTGCAGCAATAGATACAAAGTTAAAATTTGCATCAGAAAATGATAAACCAATTTTTTTACGTGCTCTCGTTTTAAGAAAATCAGGATGCACGTTTGATTTCATGCACATCGCAAATAACGAACAACTCTTTGCGGAAACAAGCCCAGATTTTGAAAATTTTCTGAAAGGCTTTCATGCTCCTTAGTTCTCGAATTCAAATCATCTTTGGTAAAATTGGATCTCGATTATTATCAAACTTACAATTTTCAGGCGGGGCCTTTAAACTGTGGATCGATTGCATACGTGAAATGTTTAAACCACCCTTCTATTTGTATTTAACGATCGAACAAATGTTTATGATCGGATACAGATCATTTATCTTAGTTGGAATAACTGCCCTTGCTACGGGATCAGTCATGGCACTTCAGTTTGGTTATGGGTTGCAAAAATTTGGTGGACAACTTTATGTTCCAAAAGTTTTAGCGCTTTCGTTTATTCGAGAAATGGGCCCTGTTTTTACTTCACTCCTAGTAGCTGCTAGAATCGGTTCAGGTATAACAGCAGAAGTTGGTTCAATGAATGTCACCCAACAAATTGATGCCATTCGTGCAATGGGAACAAGTCCTATTAAAAAAATAGTAATTCCACGTTTACTTGCAGCGATCATCACACTTCCAATCTTAACCGTTTTTGCAAATTTTATAGGTCTATTTGGCGGTATGCTTATTTGTTATAAAGAAATGAATATAGGGCCTGAATATTTTTATAATAAAGCAATCGAGTCTCTTACATTACATGACTTTAATACCGGTCTTATCAAAGCTTTTGTATTTGCAAACTTCATTGCCATTACTGCTTGCTATCGTGGAATGAAAACCGCAGGAGGAACAAAGGGTGTGGGTGACTCCACCACTTGGGTTGTAGTGACTACCAATATTTTTATTTTGATTGCAGATTTATTTTTAACTAAATTTTTTATTATCATCAGCCCATACAAATCATAAAATGACATCCGATACAAAATCAGAAGATTTAAAAAATGGAGAAACAATTCTAGAAATAGAAAATCTTCACAAGGCATTCGGACCTAAGCAAGTACACAGAGGTGTTTCATTTTCTTTAAAAAAAGGCGAGATTCTAGCACTTTTCGGTGGATCAGGCACAGGTAAATCAGTGGTTTTAAGAAGTCTAATCGGCCTCGAAAAACCAGATAAAGGTAATATTTGGTTTGAAGGACAAGACATTGTATCTCTCACTGAAAAAGAACTTTACGAAGTTAGAAAAAAAATAGGATTTGTTTTTCAAAACGGAGCACTATTTGATTCGATGTCGGTTGAAGAAAATTTAGCGTATCCATTATTAGAGCATACACAACTGACTGAAGATGAAGTTCGTGAAAGAATTCGAGAAATGCTAGATCTCATTGGATTAAAAGGAAGTGAGAAACTTTTGCCTGCCTCACTATCTGGCGGAATGCAAAAAAGAGTGGGTGTTGCTCGCACGATTATTTTAAAGCCTCAGATCGTTTTATATGATGAACCAACGGCAGGACTGGATCCTTTTAATACGCAGCGCTTGTGTGATCTCATGGAACGAATCAAAAACCGAGAGCACAATACTGCAATTTTTGTCACACACGACATCCCAGCTGCTTTCAAAGTTGCTGACCGAATTGCAATTCTTTACAATGGTAAGATACATACGATCGATACGACTGAAAACGTACGTAAGTCGACAGATCCATTCGTTAAGAAATTTTTGGCTGGAGAAGAAATTTTATGAATCATTCACTCGAAGTCGAAGTAAAAGTCGGGGTTTTTGTATCATTAGGTGTGCTTCTTATAGCATTAACAATTTTACTACTTGGTGGTGGATCTTTTTTTTCGTCTTCAGTCACTTATTCTGCTAGATTCAGTGCCGTCGAAGGACTCATGGTTGGCGGATCCGTTAAGCTCATGGGTGTGCGTGTTGGAAAAATTGAAAGAATTCACATGGAAAACAATCCTTCACGAGTGCTTGTAGAGTTTAATGTTGCAAAAGAATATACAGGTTCCATTCATGAAGACAGCACAGTAAGTGTACAAACCATGGGTGTCTTGGGAGATAAATTTTTAGTCATCAGCCCTGGCACATCGGGAGTACCCGTTGCTCAGCTTGGAGTTGAACTGAAAACAGAACTTCCAAAGGATTTAAAAGATTATCTTGGTAGCGCAGATGCAATTATGGAAAGACTCAAGAGCACACTTGCTCACGTTGATAATATTCTTGGCAATTTTGATCGCGATAGCCGATCTGAAATATTTTTTCGAAACCTAGCAGCGGTATCTTCAAATATGAATGCTGCAACTTCAAAAATGCCTGTAAAAATGAATGATTTTTATGATTCAATCACTAAAATGAGTTCGGTCATGAGTAAGATCGATCGCGGAGAAGGCACCATTGGAGCGCTCATCAATGACCCAACCCTCTATGATGACTTGAAAACCCTACTTGGGGGCGCCAATCGAAACAAG
>CAZPTV010000077.1:0-7196 GCA_964589335.1 uncultured Bacteriovoracaceae bacterium | reverse complement strand
CACGAATTGATTCAGAGTTGAAACTATTCAATAGAATATTTTCTGAATTCGAAGATTGTAAAGCTCTCTTTGAACTTTCAGAAGAAGTGAACGATGAGTCCAGTATCAACGAAGTTGCACAATCATTACCTGCATTGCAATTGCGTGTGGATGAACTTGAATTACAGAAAATGCTTTCACATGAATCAGACGGATTAAATGCAATTGTTACAATTAACTCAGGGTCGGGTGGAACTGAATCAATGGATTGGGCGCACATGCTTTTAAGAATGTATAAGCGTTACGCGGAACAAAATGGTTATAAAGGTGAAATCGTTGACGTACAAGAAGGTGAGCAAGCAGGAATCAAATCTGCAACAATGATCGTGTCTGGTGTCAATGCATACGGATTTTTAAAATCAGAAGCAGGCGTTCACCGTCTAGTAAGAATTTCTCCATTTGATTCAAATGCACGTAGGCATACTTCGTTTGCTTCGGTTTATGTTTCTCCAGAAATTGATGATGATTTTGAAGTTGAAGTAAAAGATGCAGACTTGCGTGTGGATGTTTACCGTTCAGGTGGAAAAGGCGGGCAGAGCGTAAACACGACTGATTCAGCAGTGCGACTTACGCATTTACCTACGGGTATAGTTGTAACTTGTCAGAATGAACGCTCTCAAATTAAAAACCGTGCACAAGCGATGAAAATTTTGAAATCACGGCTTTACGAACGGCATTTAGAAGAAGAACGTAAAAAAATCGAAGCAATAGAAGATACTAAAAAAGAAATCACATGGGGATCTCAAATTCGTTCGTATGTTTTGCATCCGTATAAATTAGTCAAAGATCACCGAACGGGCTTTTCTTCTTCACAGGCTGATAAAGTTTTGGATGGTGATTTAAATGGCTACATTAAAGCATATCTAAAATGTTGTCTTACCGGTAATTGGGCCCGTGGCGGAGTAGATACAGAATTAGACGCGTAAAAATAATTACACGCTCAGTTTAAATTTATTTTTTTATCGGATAGAGTTTTGTGGCAACAGAGTTTGCACAAGTTGTATTTAATGCTTTCGTTGTGGTATTTACACATTGTGAGAATTGTTGCTGAATAGTGGTTCTGCTTGCACTAAGAAGCGCACTGCTGTTGTAACCCGTTGATCCATTTGTCGGTGAAGATAGCAGCCCCGTGTAAGTACAGTTGCCATAAGTTGTTGCCATGCAACCAATCCAATCCCATATTGAGTTACAATTATAGCCACCACTACTAACGGGTGAGCATATGCTAAATGCGTTGATGGCATTGAAACTAAAAACACTAAATAAAGTTAAACTTAAAATTATTTTTTTCATCTATTTGTCCTTTTGTCCTTATTTAGTTTTTACATGACAAGTTACTTTTAATGTAAACTTGTATTTTTATTTTACTAAATTTCTTTAAATTACACTAACGGATAAGCAAATTAGAGGTCTATTTAGTAGGCAATTATTTCATAGATACGAAATTTTGTACATATTTTATGTGTTTGGAAAAAATCCTATAGTAGAAACGTAAGTTTTCTAAGACTAATTTTCCTACTTTACAGGTTAATATTTATATTTTAATTTTATTCACCGATAATATTAATGGTAAACGGAGGGGTGAGACAAAATGAATATTTTAAAATATTTAACTGTTTGTTTAGTGTTAATAACATTTTCATATAATATCGGTTATTCTGCAACAGTTGCAACTTCTGCAACGGTTACAAAAACAGTTTCTGCAAGCGTATGTACACCTAAGTTAAAAGTAGGTACAGATATAACTATAGAAACTTCGAATAAACAAAAAAGTACTGTTACGGTTGCTTCTATTTTATCGCCAGATACGATTGTAGTGAAAACTAAAGATGGTAAAAAATTTAAAGCCAAAATAGGTTCATGTCAGGCAACATCAACCGATGGACCTCAAGGTATTATTATCGGTGTAATTATAGTGGTAGTAATAATCTTAATTGAAATTTTTGATTAACTTTCATTAACGAAAAAGGGAGATAAAATGAAAAAAATAGTTTCTTTATTTGTAATGTTAACATTCTGTTATCAGAGTAGTTACGCAGTCACTACTGCGGTTGAAAATAAACTTCCTACATCGACAACAGATTTAACAGTATGTGCGAATAGCTTAAAGTCAGGAACAACAGTAGATGTTAAATATAATGGCAAAATTACCAGATATACATCTAAAGGCATGAAGTCTGCCGATACAGTATATTTAGTATCTAAGGATGGAAAAACTTATTCTGGAAAAATAAACAGCTGTTCTGGTAAACCAAATGGTGGCACCGGCGGTCAAAAGCTTGCTTGGTTTATACCTATTCTTATCGAAATTGGTGCTTTGATATTAGAAGCAATATTAAATCCAGCTCATTAAGTTAAATTTAAGGAGAGAAAATGAAAAAAATAATTTTAATAATGTTCTTAATTAGTTTCAGTTCAGTTTCATTTGCAGCAACAATTCAAAAACTTGCACCTGCAACTTGTGCGGCAAAATTAAAGGTTGGTACGACTTATAATTTCAAAGACAAAAACGGTGTTGCGTTTAAATCAACCATTGCAAGAGTTGATCATGATGGGAATGTAATTCTTAAAAATGCAGTGGGTAAAACTGGATCTGTTAATATTACAAATTGTGAAGGACCTGCCGGTATTGTTGTTGGTGGTAATGGTTGGATTATTTGGATTGGAAAATTATTAGGTTTAATTTTCTAAATATTTCCTCTCTAAAACCCAAGATAGTTTTAAAAAGAGCACAGCAAACACGCTGTGCTCTTTTTTATTTCTAAAAATTAATCGGCAAAAGTTGCATTGTATTAATGGTAATAAAAAATAATCCGATATAATATTATAGAGATTTATTTATGGAGAAAATATGAAAAAAATTACTATTTTACTTTTATTGACATCGCTTTTTACAGTTAATGTATTTGCACAAACCAAAAAGATGAGTGCTACCGGAACAGGATGCAACCAGTATTTAAAAGTTGGTAGTAGTTATACAATTGTCGGAAAAGATGGCTCACAAACAAAAGCTACGATTGCAAGACTCGATCCAGACGGAAAAGTAATATTAAAAAGCAAACCTGGAACAACCGTTGCTGTCAGTATTGGTAGATGTGAAGGAACGCAAAAATCTGCTTTTTGGGATGTTGTAATTTGGATTCTTGTTGAATTGCCAAAAATTATTAAAGACATTATACCTTAAATTAACTGAGTAAATTTAAAATTGATAGACCGAATAGTTTTTAATTGGGGGAATGTGAATGTTAAAATATATAATGTTATTTTTGATTCTTGCGACGAGTTCGTTTGCACAAACGATTACTGTAGCGGGCACCGCTTGTAAACAATATTTAAAAGTGGGTGGCGTATACACCTTTATTGGCACAGATGGCGTTCAAACAAAGGCAACCATCGCTCGGGTCGATTACGACGGCAAAGTAATTTTAAAAAGCAAAGCAGGGACAACCGTTGGTGTTACTATTTCAGATTGTGGCGGTGATCAAAAATCATTTATAAATTGGTGGGCACATATTCGAGAAAAACTTAGAGATTATTTGAAAGATCTGTAATTGTGAAATTAATATAAACAAATGGAGAAATTATGTTTAAATTTATATTTTTATTAATATTTTTCGTCTTTAGTACCTTAGCATTTGCACAAACTAAAACAGCAACAGGAACTTCATGCAATCAATATTTTAAAGCTGGAAGTACATATACCTTTGTCGGCTCTGATGGTGTAGTTGCAAAAGCAACGATTGCACGATTAGATTCAAATGGAAAAGTAATCTTAAAAACTAAAACAGGAACAGTACCGGTAACCATATCTAAGTGTAACCAGGGCGGAAGATATCCGGGTTGGTGGAGTGAGCTGATCGAAAAACTAAGAGATTATTTTAATTTCTAAGTAATTGATTATGAAAAAATATTTTAATTTATTTTTTGTATTTTTTATATTCATTATTAAACCAATTAATGCCAATGCATTTTTTGGTTGGTTCGAAATTTTATGGAATTGCTGTTCACCATCATTTAATTGTGTATTGTGCTCACAAGATGATACGCTTTTTGCTATTGGTGTTCAGAATAATACGATCAATAATAGACCGATTTATTACACGTTATCACCGATAAATTGTTCTACGAACAATAGTACGATCGCACATTGTGTGAATATCGATTTACCCAACGGCGAAACCCCAGAAAGAATGTCAGATAAAACCAGAAAAATGGTAGATTCTAAATTAAAGTCTGCTGGATTTTTGAAAACTTCATCTCAAGCTAAAAAAGCAACGAACGATGATATGAGGTTTTTTAATCTTAATATCAAACCTAAAAAATAATTATCAAAACTATTGAGTTTCAAGGTTAATAAATGTTTCCTGAATTTTTTTATCTGCAGGGAAAGCCATCAAAAATCCAATGATCGCGAGTATCGAAAAGGGCAACATATTATTAAATTGAGTTTGTATTGAACTTGCTAAACCTATTATTGAAATCGATTCTGTGAGTGCCAGTTTTAAAACAAATGGAGTAAAATAATATTGAGTCATCATTTGTAAGTCACAGTCGGCAAGTGCTCGAAGAAGCTTTTGTTTTTCAGTTTCATTTTGATTGATTCTAGTTTTGGCTGACCGAATTAAAAACCGCGGCAAAAGTATACTTGCGATAAAACAGATCATTCCAAGAAAATAATATACGATGAGATTAGATGAACTAAATAAAAACTCAGTTGAAATGGGTCCAACTATGATCACTGCAATAATATTTAGAATTGTTTGTGAAAAAAACAAAGCACCCCATATAATTTTCAATATTGGAACTCCCATTTGATTACCCATATTGTTCCGCCTATTCAGGCTATTCAGCCTTTGTTCTACGAATCACTTTTGGTGTAAATGGGGGAGGTTTAATTCTTTCGCGATCCGTAAGTTCTTTTTCTTCTTTTGGTGCACGTTCTTCTTGAAGTTCGCCTTTTAGTATTTTGACCCAGTCCTCGTATTTTGGTGCTTTCTTCTCAACAGCCCACGATTCCTTGTGATTCATCCCTGGTACATGTGCATCCCAACAGGAGACATCACAAAATACAAGCCCTGTGCGTTTGCGTGTGCAAGTTGAAACATTGCATACCCAATACTTTGAACTGTATTTTATCACTTTTTTGCAGCTATTACATTTTTTCCAATATTCAGGATTAGCCGTTTCAATTTCGCTCATTATTCTCTCATTGTCTTACTTCATTGATATATAGGGAATATTTTCCTTATTTTTCTTAAATCAAGCTAGAAAAATTTCGTCTAACGCAAACTTTAGGGTAAACTTTTCCTTAAGGCTATGAAGCAGATACTAATAATCATCACTGTTTTGGCAATTTCTTTTGGCGTTTATTATGTTGCCAATGAAAAAAAACCTACCGTTCAACCTTTTTTAACAAATAAAGATACTTCAGAACCAACACAAGAAAAAATTCCACAAAGTAATCAATTACAAGATCAAATGACCGATGAAAAAACGAAAGAAAAAAATTTAAATCAACCAAATTCTGAAAATATAAAAGAAGAAAAATCAGTTTTAAATAATGAAAACGCATTAGAAAAGGCAACAGAAAAAAAAGTTGCTGCAAATATTCCGGTTGAAGATAAAAATGAAAAATCTTCAAAAGATAAAAAATACAAAGTAATTCAAGATGACAATCGCCCCTCAAAAGAAGATCGCATTCATGGAGACACATCAATTCTAAAGCCTACAAAAGGCAGTAAGAAAGATCGTGAAGAAGTGATGCCTAAAAAAGAAAAAGAAGTCGCCTCTATTAGTAATCCGATTGCACGTACATCCAAGAAAAAATTTGATGACGGACAAGACACACCCGAAGACCCAAGTGTTTTTGATGCTGTCGATAAAGTCATGAAACAAATCGAAATCGAAAAACGCAAAAAAGATTAAATACCAGTACCTGTAAGTGTTTTTGTTCCTACTAGTGAACTTGATTCATATACTGAAAGATTTCTAGTTTGGGGGCCTAAAGCTAGTGGATGAAATTGTACATAGAGCATGCAACATGAATTTGCATTTAAAGATGATGAACAAGTTCCATCGTCAGAAGAGACTGCATAGGTTGTATTGCCACCGGGAAAGTGAAATTGTACTGTCGGTGAATTATCGATTGTAGGCAATGGGCTGAGCGCTGCAGCCGCAGACCCTGTATTACAGATATTAATGTTATTATTTGCACTAGTAGAATTTACTGTTAAATTTTCAAAGTCATAAACATCAGTATTTGTATCTAAGCTAATAAATACTCCACTTGAAACATATTTAAAACTATCGACTTCAAATGTTCCTGTTGTTGTAATTTCACTCCCATTTGAAGGATGGTAGAGTCTTAATTTATAAATAGTATTATTTGCAAGCACTGTATTATAATCGTAAACAACGCATGATAATGTGTGGTCCCCATAAGGTTTGGTGGGTGGTTCATTACAAATCGGTGATGGGCTACCGACATCACAGTTTGGATTTACACAACTCGCAACGACATCGTTGGTAGTGGGATCAACTAGATCAACTTCTGTACCTAATAAAAAATTTCCACCGTTAATACTGATGTGAGTACCGTTAACGCCTCCGTAAGGAAAAACAGATGTAACGCTTAATGGATTTCCACCAGTACAAGTAATATTTGGTGGAGTACCTGGATTATAATCAATATCGATACTCATCGACATTGACTCTAAGATATCATCTGCTTCTTCTCCTAAGAAAAATCCTTGACCATTATCACTTCCGCCAGAACTGCTTCCCCCGCATTCACTGATATGCTCCGATGGGTAAATTCCATAAACACTTACGTTTCTGTTAAATCCAGCAGGAACTTCGACTTGGATTGCTTCTCCGTCACTTGCAAGATCTGAAACCGCTCCCCATCCATGCCCGTGCATATTATCATTCGAAGTGCAATCGCCTCCAGGTGAATCACTTGGCACCCCAGGGCCAGTAACATTAATCGCATAACATGAAAAATCATTGATATCGTCGGGGAGTAAGCTTTCTGGACCTAAGAAATATTTTTCAAAAGATGTGAGCTTAGATTTTTTATTTAATTTAATTGTGAGCGAAGTATTTCCAATGAGTCGTGGATTTTTTAAAGATCAACTAAAAATAAAAAAAGAAAGAAG
>CAZPTV010000076.1:0-7260 GCA_964589335.1 uncultured Bacteriovoracaceae bacterium | reverse complement strand
CTTGAGTGGGTGGGCATGATTGCGATAATCATGATTCTGTATCCATTTTTCCGAAGCTTCTACGTTCTATCCAATAAATCAAAAGAAATAACATATTCAGAGTTGAGTAAACCAACGTATTCATTCTTGCCGTCGAAACAGGGTCAATCTTTGAAGCAAAGAAATAAATCCAAAAAGATAAAAACAACCAGGGTACAAAAACAATTCCAGTTAATTCTTTAAGACTTGCTCGTGCTCCTAGGAAAGTGCTCAAAGGGTAAAGGCTCGCTAAAATCATGAATCCTCTCAGTTGCCATATAAAATATTCTCTAGTCTGCGCAATATTAACTACAGTGACTTTACCCTTACCAATAAAATACAAGAGTGGATCTGCTATCATTTCTCCAAAGTATGCTAGACCGAAGCAAAGAGCCATGAATATTAAAGTCAGTTTTTGCACTAACTCTAATTCTTTCTCTATATCGTTCTGGTTTTTCATTTTTCCTAAATAGACTCCAAGAGTACTAATCAACCCTATTGGAAGAATTTGAAAAAAATTTGCAGTCTTGAGTGCAATACTATAACGACCAATCTCATCCATTGAGATTTTTGCTAAATTTAGACAGTAAATATCTAGCGTTTGAACAATTCCAGTTATGACTCCATTAATATGGATCCATATAACGGTTCCAAATAAAAACTTTTTCATCAGTCCAAAAGATTCATTCCAGTGAATCTTTTCTGGAACTAAAACGACTTGAGAGGCTTTTTTCCATACAATCGCAAATAATAAATATACGAGTAATGCAGACGTAACTAATATTTGTACATTTCCATGTGCAAATAAATTTGCAAGATAAAGTGCTAGTAATAAGACTAATCTTTGCATCGTACTAATCAATGTTACGACTTCTTGTTTCATCTCAAACCGTAGAGGTGCCTGTAAAAAGCCATAATAGGATTGCGATAAAGGCAATGCCGCTGCAATGATAAACAACATTACTCTTTCGGAATATGGAATATTTTGAGGTAATGTAGCTGCAAATAAAATAAAAAATAAAGCTAAAATTAATTTCAATAAATTATACTTTGAAAATACACCGTAAATTCTTTTTAGACTTCCGTCTTTTTTAAATGCTCCATACTCTCTGGCGAGTACTAATTCTAAATATGGAAGAAAGAATATTAAAAATGAAACCCAACTTTGATAGACCGAAAACATTCCGAAAGCAGACGGCGCTAGAATTCGAATTAATACAATTGTAACAATCCCATCCAAAAGACGAATAAGTCCATGTTCTGCCAAACTAAAAAACATCTGATGCATCCAATGTTTATTTAATTTCAATCTTTAATCCTTTTAATAAATTCATCTTCTGTCAAAGTTTGAACCCCGAGAGATTTTGCTTTTTCCAATTTTGAACCCGCATCGTTTCCCACAACTAAGAATGAGGTTTTTTTGGTAACAGACGAACCAATATGACCTCCGTTTTTTTCGATCAACTCATGGGCTTCATTTCTGCTTAATTTTGATAAACTGCCAGTAACCACTATCGTCAGTCCGTGCAATTTATTACTCAATGGCTTCTCCATATTCGCTGGTCGTACACCTACCTCATTTAGCTTTTGAAGTAGTTTTAAATTTTTCTTACTTCGAAAATATTCATGAATATGTTTAGCAACTTCAACCCCCACCTCTCTAATTTCTAATAAATTTTCTATATCAGCGCTTGCAAGACTTTCTGGAGTTTGAAATTTATTTGCCAAAACTTTTGCCAATGTTTCACCCACATGTCTAATGCCCAATCCAAATATCAAACGATTAAACGTTCTTGTTTTTGACGATTCAATAGATTGAATCAAATTTTCCGCAGATTTTTTACCAAATCCTTCAAGACTTTCGAGATCTTTTATCTTCAAGGAATACAAATCCGCTACATCAACGATTAATTTTTCGTCGACTAAATATTCAACGATTTTGTACCCTAACCCATCTATATTCATCGCATCTTTTGAAGCAAAATGCGCAATTCGCTCTTTTACTTGTGCATCACAATCATAATTCGTACATCGAGGAACCGCTTCATCTTCTTTTTGTTCAACATCCTTATTACAAACCGGACATCTTTTTGGAAAAATAAATTTTTTAATATCTTTTGTTCTTTTTTCAGTAATGACTTTCACGATTTCAGGAATTACATCACCCGCTCTTTGAACCATCACGGTGTCGCCAATCCGTACATCTTTTCTTTCAATCTCTTGAGGATTATGTAGAGTCACTCGGCTGACAATAACCCCGCCCACCTCGACTGGTTTGATTAGCGCAACGGGTGTAAGCGCCCCTGTTCTTCCGACCTGTACAATAATATTCTCAACCACAGACGTTTCTTGTCTTGCTGGATATTTAAACGCCAGCATACTTCGGGGCGCTCTCGCAACAAAGCCGAGTTCTTCTTGTAATTTTATCGAGTTCACTTTTACAACAATACCATCGATATCAAACGGAAGAGTTTCTCTACGTTCTAAAATATCTCGATAGTATTTTATTACACTTTTTACTCCTGAACATATCTTTGATTCGCCAGATGTAACTAAACCTAAATCATGAAGCAATTTATAAATTTCTTCTTGTGAATTAATTTTCTTCTCACCTTGGTATTCTCCTAATCCATAAAAAAATGCAGTCAATGGCCTAGTCGCCGTTACTCTTGAGTCTAGCTGCCGAAGGCTGCCGGCTGCGGCATTTCTAGGATTTGCAAATAACTCTTCGCCTTCTTGTTCTCTCTGCTCATTTAATTTTTTGAAATCAGAATGAGACAATATGACTTCGCCACGAATTTCAATTTTCTTTATTGCACCCCACTTTGATGCTCTTAATTTTAAAGGGATCGAACGCATCGTTACTATATTTGATGTTACATTTTCACCCGTCGTACCATCCCCTCTCGTTGCCGCTGCTTTTAAAATTCCATCTTCATAAACGAGCGAGATACTCAATCCATCAAATTTTAATTCACACCAATATTCGATCACATCATTTTCGTTGAGAGCTAAAAATCTTTTTAATCTTAAATCAAATTCAATGAATTCTTCTTCACTGTATGCATTATTTAAACTTAACATCGGAACGATGTGGTTGTGTTTTAAAAATTTAGTTAATGGAGTACTTCCAACTCTTTTTGTTGGAGAATCTTCTCTTACGAGTTGTGGAAATTTATTTTCTAAATCCTGAAGTTCTTTAAATAACTTATCATATTCTCGATCAGATATTTCTGGGTTATCTAAGATATAATATTTATAATTATGGTGCTCTATTTTTTCAATCAATGCAGCTATTTTAGCCTTAACTATTTGTTCTGATGATTCGACACTCATGAATAACTCGTATTAAAAGTAAAAGAGAATTGAGGGCAATACCCCAATTTGCTTTACACTTGCATTCGAAGTACCGTATCCCGCTGCTCCACCGGTATATTCAACCGAATATACATCTAAAACAAAGGACAAACGAAACGCCATATTGTTTAAGAAATAATTATAAAAACCAAGACCAAAACTTACGATCGATGCGTCCGGGAGTTGTGTGGAGTCTGGAGAAAGATTTGATCCGCTCTGAGTATATGACGGAAACAGACCTAGATTTAAATTCATCATCAAACCCATTTGTTTTGATCGATGCATTGGTACGCTTCCACCAAAAGCCAAACGCCAACCACTAAATGTTTTTGGACCCAAAAGCCAATCTACATCAACTGGCGTTGTCCAGGTAAACGACTGATAACCAAGTTTCCCATAAACACTTGGTCCTTTTGAATTGGACCATAGATAATGTCTGTACCCAAAATCAAAGGCAAATTGCTTCGTACTAGTTGAAAAAGATGATGTTACGTTAGACGTAATCCCTTTTTTTAAACTCATTGAAGCCGCAGAATATCCCAAATCTACGTCAAAAAATAAATTTCTGGTCAACCAGATTTCCGTAGAAATTCGGATACCGGGATTAAGCCCCGACCCAGATGGGTTTACTGCGCCATTGTTTTGTGATGCTGAATAAGAAAGAACCCCTAAAAATGGGCCGACACTTACATATCCTATTTCTGGACGCGCTAATTCCTCTTCTTCAATTTTTCCTCTTTCAGCACTAAATCCTTCCTCAGGAATTTTAACAGGATTCGATTCTTCACCCCGAGCCTCAACAGATGTGATCTTATGATAGCGTTGCATTTTTTCACCCGGATATTCTTCTCTTATTTGTCCAAATGAAATCGATGTTTCTACGCTATCAACCTCTGCGGTACCGACTGGAACCATACTTACGTCTAGAATATTTTTAAGCAGTGGGTGCTTTCGAATTGCATCCACTCTTGAAATTTGAACGATGTCACCTTTCTTTAAACCAGAAAGAGCTCCAATATCGAATGTGAGCGAAGCATCTTCACGGCCAGAAATTGTTCCGTAAAATGGAATTCTTTTTAAAATTGTTTTTAGTAATCTTTTAGCGCTTGCTCTAATTTCAACGTCATCTGATTGTGCTGGGAGGGTTATTTTTTCTGATGCGAATTGATTTTCATTTTCATCTTTTTCTTTTCCTGCATGTACCTGAAGATTCAAAATACATTCGAGCCCAGCGGGCTTTTTATTAATCGTCGTATTTAATACACTATCTGAATCTTCGACTTTAGAAACAATTTCAAAACGCGGGTTACGACTAAAAACTTCTCGATACGATTGATCAAATGCAGGACGAAATGCTCCTTCAACATTATCTTTTATAGGAGCAATGTAGATTTTTTTAAAAGCAAAAAAAGGATTGGGATCTGCAGACTGCGCAAATCCTTGCGTAGTCCAGATCCCAATACCAATTAAAGCTAGAAAAAGAATTGTGGTTGTCTTAGGCCTTTTGGGCAAGCTTTTCCTCGTATATAGCGATGAGCATTTTCAATTCTGCAATTTGCTCATTTGCCTTGGAAAGCTTTTGTTCTAAATCACTAACTTTTGAATACACTGACATACTTTCAGTGACGTTTTGATTGTTCCAATTTACAGCAACTGGACTTGCGTGTGCTGCAAATTTTTGTGTTGCTTGTTTGTTTTTATCAGAATCGTTACGAAGTAAATAACGACCTTTCTCAATTTTGAATTCGATTTTTTTTGCTTTAATATAGCGACGAATTGTTGAAGTACTCATTCCGTACAATACTGCGTAGTCAAGAAGGGGTACCCAAACTTCATTTTGTACTGCACTTTGATTAATCATTGAATTTTCCATTTTTTGTTCCTTTTCTCTTTCTAGTTTTGAATACTACAAGTTTAATACAGCAAAATGATTAGGAAAAACCTACCCATAAAAAACAATTCAATTCTATTCTCGTCCTTTTGAAAGTAAAGTAGGATGAAGTAATTAGTTGTTTTTTTTCTAAAAACCATCACCGCGTTGCGTAAATAATTATGTCGATTTCTGATCGAAATTCAAAAAAAATATTCATACCTAAAAAAAAGAAAATTGCATTTGTTTGTAGTGGCGGTGCAGCTAAGGCCGGGGCATTTCATCTAGGTGTTGCACTTGCTCTGCAAGAAAAAGGGTTTCGATTTGTAGGCGGACTTAAAAGAGAGATCACGAGCACAGATGCAGCTCCTATTGCATCAAATAGCGATTCAAACACGCCAAATACTTTACAGTTTCAAGATCCTAGCGGGCGAGACATTTCTGTTTACGTAGGCTCAAGCGCCGGAAGCATTATCTGCACTTACTTAGCTAGCGGTTATTCCCTTGAAGAAATAATTGATACATTTGTTGGTAAAAAAACAAACAATCCATCCCGAAACGGTCAACAGTTAAAGCGACTGAACTACTCAACGATGTTTTCACTTCGTAAAGATATTGGCATAGCCGGAATGTGGAATGCGCTTTCTGGAAAATCTGATGAAGGACAAGAGTCAAATGGGTTTCTTGGTAGGCTTATGGGTAGTGTTGCAAAAAATTCATATGAAAATCTTTTTAAATTCAAATGGCTAAAACTTTCTGGTTTTTTTACAACCGCAGGGATTGAACAATATTTACGCGAAGATGTTTTACCTTCAAATGACTTTCAAAGTTATTCTTCTGATCTATTTATAGTAGCAACACAGTTGAACCATTCTAAAAAAGTTGTTTTTGGAAAATTTAATTATGCCCCTCCAAACGATGATAAAACAGTGATGTACACTAATTTAACAACCATTTCTGAAGCTTGCGCTGCAAGCACAGCACTGCCACCTATCTACACCCCATACGTCGTTACAAATGAAAAAGGAAATAAACTTTATTACTTTGATGGAGAAATCCGAGACACCCTTTCAACCCACGTTGGATTTGATGCTGGCGCAGATTTAATAATATCAAGTTACACACACCAACCGTATCACTTTAGCCGTGAGATCGGCTCACTGACAGAGTACGGTATTCCTACAATTCTTATTCAAGCGATCTACTTAGTTATCGAAAGAAAAATTCAATCTGCAATTTCTACACAAGAAAAAAATGCAGCTGCAATTGAAGTTACAAATAATTTCTTCAAAGAACATAATTTACCTGAGCATCTTAGAAAAAGTTTTGTAGATCAACTCGAGCGCACTCTTGGTCATAAATCTGGGGTTGATTATATTTACATCCACCCAAAATCTTCTGACCATCAAATGTTTTTCGGTGATAATTTTAATTTAACCATTAAAAAAATGAGAGAAATAGTTAAAAGCGGCTTCGTTAGCGCTATTGATGTTTTACGTAGATACGAATTTGAAAAATAATTACTGTTTAATATTTTTTAGATCAATTTGAGCACGCTCTAAAATAGAGTGCTTTTCCCATTTTCCATAAACCGGATGGACTCTTTCGAAAAGTGACAGAATACCAGCTCTTTCTAAGTATGCATCCAAATCATCGCTAGCTGCATTCATTAAAGGATCACTGGCCAATCCTCTACCATAATTTGCATTACCAGCGCCTCCACTACCAGTGCCCGAGCCAGAATCAAGATCGGAAGTACCTCGAAAGTTGCCCTCGCCTTTACGTGCACTTTCAAAACCTATGCCTGCATTGCTTTTATCTTTACTCAACATACTTATTTTATCTTCAACCTTTTTAGGTTCTTCTTTATCGAGGCCTAATAATTTAGAAAGCGCTGAAGCATTTGAGCCAGAAGAATTTCCTGCATCTTGCATGGCTTGTGGCATTTTTAAATTTGTAAGTGAAGGCGCATTTTTAACGGCATCTTTCAGAGTCAGATTTTTAGGAAATCCATT
>CAZPTV010000075.1:0-7261 GCA_964589335.1 uncultured Bacteriovoracaceae bacterium | reverse complement strand
ATTGTAAAAGAATGCTTAATAAAAGAGGGTGATCGATTAGTCATTCGATCTAAGGGGGCTGTAAAAGACTCAATAATGGATGTTTTTGAAGAGATTAAAAAGTCTAGAAATTTGTAATGAGTTTTTAGACAAAATTGACAAGGATTTATTGAAAGGTTAAAGAAATATCAATGGCACTAATAAAATTATTAATACTTTTGTTTGCTATACCAGTTTCATTATATGCAGATTGGACAAGTATTCCAATAAGCACATTCCAAATGTCACCACCACCTGTAAAAGATAGTCCTCAATATCTTAAAGACTTTCAAATTTTGCATGATTATCAAGATCATAGAAGTGTTGAAGTCTGTAAAGAAGGTCAAAGACAAGAAAATCCAAGTTTTAATAATTTATTTGGACCTGATACTGGTCTTTTAAAAGAAAATGAAATTAAAAAATTAGAATTCTTTTTCTCGAAAATTCAAGCATTTGGCTTTAAAGTTACAACATTTTATAAGAAAAAATATTCTAGATTAAGACCGCATTTGGTTGATATAACTTTAAAGCCTTGTATAGACAATATTCCGTCGAGTTATGCCTACCCGAGTGGTCATGCAGAAGTCGGCAGCTTATTTGCTTGTATACTTAAGGAAATATTTCCTGAAAGAGAAAAAAAATTACAAGAAGCAGGAAAGCATGTCGGTGATTTGAGATTTATGGTTGGAGTTCATCATCCGAGTGATGTATTTGCAGGTCAAAAACTTGGTTTAGATATCTGTAATGATCTTTTAAACAATGAAAGCTTTCAAGTTGAATTAAAGAAGTATTTAATACCTTAAAACATCAATTGAATGATGGTTTTATGCATGAAGGCATTTTATAGATATTTTCTTATATAATTGATACAATCTGTGTATTTGTGTAAAAATAAGTCAAAATGAATATTACAAATAATGAGTTTAATTGGTTGCCTCCCGATGCAAAGCTACACCATACCGGTTTAGCAGTGCATTCAATAATGGATTCTGGATTTCAAAATTTAATGGTGCATGAGGATCCTATTCAGAAAGTTAAAGTTGCATTTGTAACGCTTAACGGCGTTGCAATAGAACTCATAGAGCCATTGCATGAAATATCACCAGTTTCAAATTCTTTAAAAAAAGGAATCAAGTTAGTGCATCTTTGCTATGAAGTGAATCAGTTAGATGAAAGCATTAAATTTGCAAAACAAAATGGTTTTTCAATAATTAGTAAGCCAGTTCCCGCCGTTGCTTTTGAAGGAAGAAAAATACAATGGTTATTTCATAAAACACTTGGGTTAGTCGAATTAGTTGAAAGGGTTAAAAATGAATCAATATGAATCTATGTTAAAATGTGCGTATCAAGCAATTTCTGAATTAAATGAACAACGTGAAGAGAAAGATAAAATACTTCAGAATGAAAACCTTCAATTGTTTGGTTCTAGTTCGCAATTAGATTCTCTTGGTTTGATCAATTATTTGGTTTTATTTGAATCAAAATTACGGGATGAATTAAATATTGAAAAAGATTTAAATGACCCCGACTTAATAGAAGAAGCAATCTTAAAGGGAATGAATTTAAAATCATATATTGAATATATCATTTCAAAATAATGTATAAAGTCCGTGAAGTATTACTTGAAGATCACGCGCAAATAGTTAGGCTTCAGACTTTAGCTGGTCTTGCATCAAAAACATTTGAAGAATGGAAGTATTGCTTTTTCTCAAATCCAGCAAGTTATTATTTAGAGCAAAAAAATATTAAAAATGTAAATGGTTGGGTTCTTGAGAACGCTAAAACTAAAGAACTCGTAGGTTATTTAGGGTGTATCCCTTCTATTTATCATTGGAAAAACAAAACATATACTGCAATTTGCGGTCATTCGTTTGTTGTGCTTCAAGAAGCAAGAACGCACTCTATGTTATTGTTAACTAAATTTATTTCATTAAGGAATTATGATTTAATAATTAACACCACAAGTAATGTTGAGGTGAGTGAGATATTTTCAAAAATTGGTTTCAAGAAAGCCCCTACATTAGATTATGATATTTCTTTGTATTGGGTTTTAAATTCCTTCGAGTTAATTTCAAATACCTTAAAATATAAAAAAATAAATCTAAATAATAATTACTTGGAAGGTGTATTAAAGATAATCGGAAATAATTTAGATATATTATATAAATATTATACCTTAAATAAAAAAACAAAAATAAATGTGAAGATCTTCGAGAGTTTTGATGGTTTGTTTGACCAATTCTTTTTTAAAAAGCTGAACACGGATGAATTCATAGCTTCAAGAAAGCTTATTGATTTAAATTGGCATTATCATGAAAAGCTAGATAATCATAAAATCTATATTCCAACTGTGTTGGATGCAACTGGTTCGATTGAAGGTTATGCGGTGATTGGTTTTGAAAATAATTTAAAATATAATTTAAAAAGAATGCGTTTATTTGACTTACAGCTATCAAATAACTTAAAAAACTCTGAAGAAATAATACATAGTATCATATATAAATGCTTTGAAATATCAGCAAAAACACACTGTTCAATGTTTGAAGTTATAGGATTTTCTAACCATATAAGAGATGTTTTAATCAAAATGCGCCCATTTAAAAGAAAACTTCCAGCATGGATGTTTTATTATAAAATCAATAATAAAATATTAGACACTGAGATGTTTCAAGCGAAATGGAATTGCTGCTCTTATGATGGTGATGGGAGTATATGATAAATAAATTCATTACAGTCAGCATTGATGATGGAAGTCTGGAAGATTTTAAATCTGCAGAGTTATTAAAAAAATATAATATTAATGCTACGTTTTATATCCCAAAAAATAATTCAGAACGCAGTGTTGTTAATGAAAATCAAATTAAAGATTTGAGCAAAGAATTTGAAATTGGAGCACATACTATATCACACCGATCACTGTCTAAGATGGATGATCATTCCGCTTATCTAGAGATATTAAATTCAAAATTATGGTTAGAAGATCTACTATCAAAAGAGTGTATATCGTTTTGTTATCCACAAGGTAAGTATAATATTAGGACACCCGATTTAGTAAAAAAAGCTGGATTTGTCGGAGCGCGTACTTGTCATTTCAATATATTGAAGCCTCCTAGGAATAAATATTTAACCGGAGTAAGTACACATGCTTATGATCATTCTCCTCTAATTCAATTTCGACATGCACTCGTAGAAAGAAACTTTAGAGGACTTAAAAACTATATTATTCCTTTTAAATTAAAAAGAAATTGGCTTAAGCATTTTATGAAAGCCATTGACATAGTTTCATATCATGGAGGAATTGCACATTTATTTACACATTCTTGGGAAATAGAAGAAAAGAAAGATTGGTCAAGGTTTGAGACTGCATTACAATATGCTAAGAATAGTAATTTAAAATCAGTTACAAATGGTCAGTTATTTAAACACATATAGAGTTATGAAGAACATATTAATAATATCAAATTTTAATTCAGAACCTTTTAGGAATTATTTAAATTCAGACTCGCTGATTCCAAAATTGAAAGCGGAATCTAGTGATTATAATCAATTGATGTCAACGCTACTTGATTTTAAAAATAAACCAAGAACTAAATATGATTTTATTATCATTTGGGGAATTGCAGAAAAAATATTTCATGAGTTTGGACAATTAATCGAAGGTAAACAATTAAATAGAGAATTCTTTCAAAATGAAGTTAAGTCATTTTGTAAGCTTATTGAAGATGTTGCCAATCAAGGAAATCAAATTATTCTACTTGAGCCGACGATTGGTCAATATACTAGGGGATTTGGAATTCAAGAATGGTCTAATGAAAATTCTTTAAAAAATATATTAGCTATGATGTCGCAGATAATCCGTGAAAGGTTATCAGGAAATAAGTATATCTATTTATTACAAATGGATGATGTTATTTCACATAGTCGAACAGAAGATTATAATTCAAAGTTATGGTATTTAACCAAAAGTCCATATTCGAATGAAGTTTATAAAAAAGTTGTTTTGCAATTGAAAGCTCTCATAAATGCTAATGTAGGAATGCCAAAAAAATTATTGATATGTGATTTAGACGACACTTTATGGGGTGGCATAATAGGTGATGACGGAATAGATAATATTTGTCTTGGTGGACACAGTTATATTGGTGAAGCTTATAGTGATTTTCAAAAGTCAATAAAACGAATAAAAGATTCTGGCGTCATTCTCGCAATTGTAAGTAAAAATGATGAAAAAATTGCTTTGAATTGCATTGAAAATCACCCAGAAATGATATTAAAAAAGAAAGATTTTGTTGCTTGGAAAATCAATTGGATTGATAAATCTGAAAATATAATTGAATTACTAAAAGCTCTTAACTTAACAGCATCGTCTGCAGTATTCATAGATGATAATCCTGTTGAAAGAAGTAGAGCAAAGCAAGCAATCCCTGATCTGACAGTAATTGAACTGCCCACGGACAAAACGCAGTATGCAACTATATTAAATCAGTTAACAATATTTGATCAATGGAGAAAATCAGAAGAAGATTCAAAGCGTACTCAAATGTATTTAGATGAAAATGAAAGAAAAGAATCAATAGTATCATTTGAAAGTAGGGAAGACTGGCTTAAGAGTTTGGAAACTGAAGTAATTACAAAAGAAATAAACTCAAATGATTTAGAGCGTACAACACAGCTTTTTAATAAAACCAATCAAATGAATTTAACAACAAGAAGAATGAGCAGTAATGAGTTGTGGAACTGGGCAAAACTACATGGCAACAAAGTCTATACTTTTAGAGTGAAAGACAAATTTGGTGATTCTGGTTTGACGGGTATTCTTGGATTACAGATACAAGGTAATGAAATTAAAATAACTGATTATATTTTATCTTGCAGGGTCATGGGTAGAGAAGTTGAAGAGTGTTTATTTTATGTCGCATATAAATTCGCAAAAGAAAATAAATGTAAAAAAATATCAGCGCATTATATTAAAACTGAAAAGAATAAACCCATTGAAGAATACCTAAATTCAAATCATTTTACTAAAATATCAGATGATTTATATATTTATGAATTAAACAACGAATACCCAAAGCCGGGTAGTGTTAAAATGATTGTCGAGTAATATTACATATATCGCTTTTTTATATTCAGAGAATATTATTCAGGACTTGCAAGAGTTCTATTTGTTTCTGAGTTTTGTTGAATATATTTAGTATAAAAATTTTCCTCGAATTTTCTGAGTTTTAGCCAATTGTCTTTTCCACCAAGTAAAAACCACATTTCAGTAATTTTATTTTCTTCATAAGTTTTCATAGAGACTAAATTTGGTTGAAAGTTTTTAGTGTTTAAGATTTTGTAAATATCAGCGAGACCAGTAATCATAGAAGACTCTATGGGCATAAATTCAACAACTTTTCTATTATCAAATAACAGTTCATCAAAAAAGAATTTAGATAATTCGACCGTCCATAATTTCTTTATTGCATCATCTGTTTTCATGGTTAAATAACCTGGATTATACAGAATGTTATTTACATAGCTATTTTGAAAATCAGATTTAACGTCTAAATGTAATGCAAGCATTTTTTCACGTTGAATTCGTAATTCCTTCATCAGTGTTTCGTTTTGTTTTTTATTTTCAGCTTTATATATTTCAATTTTATTATTCATGAATTCTGGACCATAAATAATTGCAAATGTTAAAAGCGCAACAGCTACGGTAGCGGCTGTCGTTTTTAACCAAAATGTTTTAATACCTTTTTTTAAATTTGGATTAAATGTACCGATTTCTGTGGTCTTTTGGTTTAATGAAAGGTTAATGTTTTTTTCAAGTGTTTGCAGTAAATTATGTATCGGTATGGACTGTTCGTTTTTATAGAATGATAAAACATTTGTAGCGATATTTTTCGAAAGTATAAATACGTCATTGGCTAGCATTTCTTTAATTCTTCTGTCTTCTTCAGTTTTCCATAGTTGCAATTCATTGGATTCTTTTTCTTTTAATTCATTTAATTCTTGATTCCATGCTTTGAAAAATTTATCACGTTCTTGATTTGATTTTGTTTTTAGTTTTTGATACTCGATGGTCCAATCGTTTTTACTTTTCTTAATAAAGTCTTCAGTTTGCTTAAGTAACTTAGAAATATATTCATTATTATGAGCTTCTTTTTCTTGAATAATCTTATTTGTATTTTCAATCAATGAATTTGTTTTTAAAATTGTTTCATCCGATAATGATTTTGATGACATTTCTGCTTGCGATAATATTGTGGTCGCCTTGTCATTTGCTTGGTCAAGTGTTGTTTTCGATTCAATAACTGCGTCTTTAATTATACGATCCGCTTCATCTTGCGCCGATTTTACAGTTGATTTTAAATTGTCAACACTTTGCTCAAGGTCTTTCTTTTCAGATGTAAGTGATTCTAACTGAGATTGATATGTTTGAATTAAATCTAGATTTAATTGGAGTTTTTCTTCAGATTTTTTAATTTCAGCGTTAAGTTGACGGTATGATTTATTTAGATCTTCAAATTTATCATTTAAATTAGTTAGTTCTCGTTCAGCCGAATGTTTCTTTGAAAGTAACTCTTCAACTTCTCTTCCGATTGTGGATTTTTTTAGCTTTCCTTCGGCTTCGAGATTATCAATGTCTAGCTTTGTTTTTTTCTGAATTCGATCAAGTTCCTGATGGAGCATTTCTGATTGTTTTTGAAATTCTAATTTAAAATTTTCGATTTTGACAAGTTCAGCTTTAACCAAACTATGTTCTTGGGATATTCTAGATTCATCTTTTTTATATTCGATTTCTGCTTCATTCTTTTTAATTTGCATGTTGTCGATGTCAATTTGAATTTGTTTTATCAGTTCTTCTTTTATTTTAATTTGTCCACCAAGTTCGGCTAGTGATTTTTTATACAATAACTCAGACTCATGAAGTTCAATTAAATGATCAGAAATTAATTTTTCTTTTGCTTCCATTTCTTTTAATTCAAATTGAAACGATGCATATTTATTTTTCTCATTTTGTAATTCTGAAAGTTCTGATTGCAATAGATGGATTGATTCGATGAGTAAGAGTTTCTCTTTTTGTTCAACCATGTTGTTAATGATTGATTGCTTTTCTTCTACTCGAGAGTGAGTGGCAGATAATTCTTTTTGTTCTGGTTGACTTGAAATAGTTTTAGTTTGCTTTATGTTTAATTGCTTTGTTTTTGCTTTATCGGTTTTAGATTCAACAGGTAATATAAATTTTAATTCCAAC